>WGCR01000201.1 GCA_015493675.1 Anaerolineae bacterium | reverse complement strand
GCGCCCGGGCGCTATGCCATCCGTCATCAGCGCTGCCTGGCCGCGTTTTCGTCTGAACAACTCCTGGTACTGAGTCAGGATGGCGGTCGGAACGTGTGGCTGGCCGATGACGCCTGTGCGGAGTGCCCCATCGGGCGGCTGCATGAAGCTATTGTCGCCATCGCTGACGCGGCCAATCGGCTGCTGACCGCTTTTGGACGACCAGCGGCCATCCATCTCGTCAGTCAGGCGCAGGCCCAGCCCCACGATGTGCAGGTGTTGGATGGGACTGCGCCCGCGGTCAGCCGGCGCGGTTTTTTCCGTAGCCTGGGCAAACTGGCTCAGCAGAGGATGGATGAATCGGTGGAGCATCTGCCCAAACCCCTGTTTTCGCCCGGCGCGCCGGTGGATCAACGCTTGCCCTACCAGACGACGGCATCGTTACAGCGCCTGAATCAGCATCTCGCTGAACTCGCGCAGCAGGCTGTCCCCGATCCCGCCTTGCTGCTCGATACGGCGGGGCTGCCCTGGGCGACAGCATCTGTGGATGTATCAGCCTGCTCCGGTTGCCAGCTCTGCGCCCGCTTTTGTCCCACTGGCGCCCTCAACTATCTGTGGGGCGAGATGGATGACGGCACAGTCTTCAATCTCACCTTTCATCCGGCCTTGTGTCTGGATTGCAATATCTGTGTGGCCGTTTGTCCGGAAGATGCAATCAGCATGGAGCAGCGCGTGCGGTTGGGTGATTTATTGACGCCCGAGCGAAAGCTGCTGATGGCTGGCTATCTCGAGCCTTGCCAGCGTTGCGGAACACTGACATGCCGCCGTCCCGAGGATGATCAGACGCTGTGTTATGTCTGTCGAGCGCCCACCATGTATCGGCAGCGCACACAACGGGCCTATCTCGCAGACCTGGCCCGCCATCTGTTGGAAGAACCTGAGCCTGAGAACGACGATCCATCGTAACTGCCAAGGTCGTTTTCGCTTGAACGAACCTGACAGGTTCCTTTGACAACGATTCAAAGCCTTGCATGCCTTGTTGCTGGCCGAAAACCACACATCCTGCCGCCAGATTTACCAGAACCTGTCAGGTTTTGGGAGGGAGAAGATAACCTCATGGCATACGTTAGCAGTTACATAAAGCTGCACATGGGCGAAGGCCTGTAATCATTTGCGGAGGGGATGGGCGCAGGATGGGATGAAACGATTGTCTGTTATTCACGATCAGAAAAGCCAGTCCCGCAACGGAACTGGCTTCAAAAAATGTGATTCTTTTGGCTTTCAAAATGGACGTCAGAACTCTTCTACAAAAAGCGTGCCTTCGGTCTTGCGGGTCTTTTTCTCATAACCGTGCTCGCTCAGCCATTTCGAGACGTTTTCCACCATGATTGGGTTGCCGCAGAGATAAAAATGCGTCTTCTGCGGATCGCAAACCACGCCCGCTTTTTCGGCCAGAACGCCCGAATCCAATAGTTCCTCAATCCACAGCCTGAGGCCGGGCCAGGTCTCATCTGCATCGGTTAGGGTGGGCAGATAGTAGAAATTGGGGAAAGCGTTGTTCAGAAAAGAGAGCTCGCTGAAATAACCCAGATCGCCCTGATGCGCCGCTGCCTGAATCACCACCATCTTGCTCTCCGGGCGCTCCATAATATGCGAGCGCAGGAAGCTGATGTAGGGAGTGATGCCCGTGCCCGTGGCGATCATGACCAGGTCTGCATCTTTGGGCGCGTCGGAGAGGTTGAAGACGCCGACAATGCGACGGCCCACAAACACCCGATCCCCCACTTCGAGATGAAAAAGCCGGGGCGTGAGCTGGCCCGTCTTCACTTGTGAGATGTAAAACTCAAACTGCTGGGTTTCATGCCGGGCCGAGGCGATGGAATAGGCGCGCTGGATGAGTTTGTCCGGCTTGCTGGGGATGGCTTCCGGCTCGGAATTTTCCGAGCGCGGTTCATAGCCGTACAGGCCCAGCGTTGTATACTGACCGGCGGCGAATTTCGTCCGCGGCTCATCGGTGGCGACGCGCAAAATCATCAGATTGGGACGAATCTGGATTTTTTGGACGACGGTGGCGTTGTATTTATTTGGCGTCATTATAGCGATGTCTCCTCTCGGGAAAAGAAATGAACGGCAGGCGCATTTATCCTCATTATACCCGATTGAACGGTTATTTTCTTAAAACGAGTCTGCCGTCTTGTGAACCCCGGCAATGTTATTCCCTTTGCACAGCATTCCGATATCCGCTAGAATAATTCGCATGGAAAAGCTCAAACCCCTTGTTTCCCGACATTGGTTGTTTGCCCTGGCCGGCGTCATGTGGACCGGCGTGGGGGTGATGTTGATATGGCGCGCCTGGATATGGCTTTCGGCCATGGAGCTTGCCTGGGCCACTGGCATTGCGCTGGCGGGTATGATCATCGCTGTCAGTTTCTATTACTTCATGTTCACCAAAACCGTGGCCAAGAACATCCTGCGGTTATGCAGCCTGCCCGATCCTGTGGGCATTTTGGCTTTCAATTCGCCCAAAGGCTATATCCTGATCATCTTCATGATCGGCCTGGGTATCGCCCTGCGCCATTCGCCTCTCGACCGGCGGATTTTGGCGCTGGTTTATGCGGGGATGGGCGGCGCCCTGTTTTTGGCCAGTCTGCATTTTTACCGCCAGTTTCACAAAGTCAGGGTGCAGAAACGTCCTTGTAGCGAACAGACAAAGTCATAATCAGCACAGATGCCATAAATAACGTGAGTTCAGAGCTACAAAGGACTTTTCTCTCAAATTGCAGCGAACGAAGGTAACTGCTAGAGCCTGTTATGAACTTCATGCCAAATTCTAATCATCTTCATATCATTCGCCTTTCGATTTGCGGCGGATGACACTGAAAAATCGGACCATCGCGGATTTTCGCAGAAAAAATCCTTTTTCAATCCAAAAAATCCGCGGAAATCTGTCGCATCCGCGTTATCAGCGGCGAATCCCACAGACAGATGATATGATTCTCGTTTTGACGAGGCCAACGTGCATAACAGTTTCTAAGGCGCAAAGGGAGAAAGAAGGGGGTATGGAACGCAGATGGCGCAGAAAAAGCTGATTTCCGCAGATCAAGAAAGATGGGATTTAGACGATCTGCGCCGCGAAAGCGCGTGAAATCTCATCCCAATGCTATCACACCTGCCCCGCGCGGGCGAAGCGTCCCCGGCCATGTCCCCGGAATTTTGGGTTCAGATGTTGTCGGGCGGGGCAACGGGCCTGGCCCACCTTGGCCGACATGACACTCAAACGCCAGCACCCGCTGCCGAGACGACGGTTTCGGGCAAACAGATCGCACACAGGTTGCAGCCACGCGCTCCGCGTGCATCTGCCCCAAACTGCTATGCGGCTAGGCATTTCGTTCCTTACCATTAACGCTTTCTTGTCACGTATCGGTAGGGGTTTCATCCCATCGGTTATTGGGAGCATATCCGCAAAGCCAATTAAGAGCAAAATGCCGCTCCACAGCAATTGAGCGCACTTCAAACCATTCTTCAGATGTTAGATC
>WGCR01000200.1 GCA_015493675.1 Anaerolineae bacterium | reverse complement strand
CCGAAAAATCCGCGGAAATCTGCCGAATCCGCGTTATCAGCGGCGAATCCCACGGGCAGATGATGTGAATTCTCGATTTGACGAGGCCAAAGTGCATAACAGCTTCTAACTCGCCGGATTGCGAATCCGGCTGAATGCAAGCGCAAGCAGCTAACTATTCAACGACTTACGCCTCCGCGTACTAGTCTTTGATGATGCTCCGTCGCTATACAGGTATCCCACACAACGCTTTGCCACGAAGGTGCGAAGGTTTAAGAAGACACGAAGAAAACCTTCTATTTTTCCCTTCGTGTCTTTGTGTCTTCGTGTCTTTGTGGTTTTTGCCTCGTTATGAAAGGGTAGGTTGTATAGTTACATTGTAAAAAGGATCAAAGGTTGCTATAATCAAAAAGAGCGGAGATAAATGCCATCTCTACGACCATCAATAGCCATCGCTATCTTTTACATTTTCCAGGAGGAAATTATGGATATCGGCAAATCATTCAATTTTGTCTTCGAAGACAAGAAAGGGCTTGAAAAAGTTCTTATCGGCGGCGTTCTTATGTTTGTGCCTATTTTAGGATCTATCTTGCTGCTGGGATATGGCATCCAGTTAGTGCGCAATGTCCGTAACCTCGATCCCGAGCCGTTGCCCGAATGGGATGATTGGGGCCAAAAAATTGCAGAGGGATTCAAGCTGTTCATAGTTTACTTCCTTTGGTCGCTGCCGTTGATCATTCTGAGTCTTCTGATCCTCATCCCTATAGCCTTGGGAGGCAATTCCGATACGGGTAGCGCGATTGCTTCTATCTTCGCCCTTTGCTTCGGTTGTTTCACTCTCATCTATGCCATTGTCGTGTGGCTCGCCACCCCGAGCATCACGATCAAATTTGCGGAAACCGGCGAATTTGCTGATGGTCTCAAGTTCGTTGAAATTCTGAGCTTCACAAAAGAGCATCTGGGACAGATTCTCGTGGTTACCATCGTCTCCTGGCTGGTCTATCTGCTTGCAGGGCTTCTGGGGTCATTACTCTGCCTTATCGGCCTGTTCTTTACCATGTTCTGGGCCAGCCTGGTGCAGTATCACATGATTGGCCAGATTGGACTGGAAACCACCAAGCCTGAGCGCCCGCTAGAGACTCTCAGCGCGACCGAACCGGCTGCTGAATTGCCCGAATCCGCTGAGACCGAAAGCGACAACGAGTAATCAGCCTGCGTTCTTTACAGCGTCAACATCGAAGCCCCCGTGAAAACGGGGGTTTCTTTCACTTCGAATCATGAAAGAAGAAGCTGACGATCACCGCCGTAAACCGGAAGATCAGAGTTGGGAAGATTGGGTCGAGGAAAAAATTCGGGATGCCCGGGAAAAGGGGCTGTTCGACAACCTCAGCGGCCAGGGCAAGCCTCTCTCCAAACGCCGCAATCCCTTTTTGCCCGAAGACCAGCAAATGGCGTATGATCTTTTACACGACAGCGGGCACACGCTGCCCTGGATTGACGATGGCCGGGAGATCGACGCCCGCATCGAAAAAGCCCGTCAGCTTCTGCAACGTCGTTATCACTGGTATCTGGCCGAGCGTGACCGCCGTCCGGGCCATGATTTGCCAGCCCTGGAGCAGACGTGGCGCAACTATCGCCGGGAATTCGAAGCTGAAATCAACGCAATCAATGACAGCATCAGACTTTACAATCTAAAAATCACCGTCCTCTCTTTACACAAAAACATCCTCATTCCGGAAGAAGAATATGAGCGCCTTCTCGGCCCAAACACGTGATTTGCATCAAAACAGCTTTGTCTTCGACGCCCATTGCGACACATTGGGCCATGCGACATCCCATGAATTCGTCCGCCGGGATCTATTGCAATGGGGTGAAAGCGGCCATTTGGATCTGCCGAGACTGCGGGCGGGCGGCATCAACGCCCAGATTTTCGCGTGTTTTCCGGGCCTGGATCGGCTGGGAGCCAATGCCACCAGCGGCGCGCTGCAACGGCTGGAGGCTCTTTACGACCTGATCGATGCTGCGCCCGACCAGATAACCCTGGTGCAAACGGGGGCAGATCTGGCCAGCCTCTCGCCCGGCGGCCCTATCGGCGCGATTTTGGGCCTGGAGGGCGTGGAATCCCTGGATGGCCAGATACGCCTGCTGCGCACATTCCATCGTTTGGGCGTGCGGAATATCGGCCTGACATGGGACCCGCGCAACGCCGCTGCGGACGGCTCGGGCGCAGGCACCACCTTTGGTCTGACGCCTTTCGGGCGGGATGTGGTGCAGGCCTGCAATGAGCTGGGCGTGATGGTAGATGTCTCTCATCTGAATGACGCGGGACTGGAAGATGTGCTGGCTATCAGCAGCAAACCCTTCATTGCCAGCCATTCCAACGCCCGGGCCGTGTTCGCTCACCGCCGCAATCTCAGTGATGAGCAAATTCGGGGCATAGCCGAAAAGGGCGGCGTCATCGGCGCCACCTTTGCCAGCCATTTTCTGAATCCCGATTATCGCAAGGCCACGCTGGACGATCTGCTGGATCACATTGATCACCTGGTGCAGGTGGCGGGCGTCGATCACGTGGGCATCGGCTCCGATTTCGATGGTTGCTTGCCCCCGCCCGAGCTGAGCAGTGGCGAAAAATATCCCGCCGTGACCGCGGGCCTGCTGGGCCGCGGCTATGCGCCCGAAGATATCCGCAAAATCCTGGGCGAAAACTTCCGTCGCGTCTTCCTCGAAGTGTTGAGTTGATACGAACATAGCGTTTTGACAGCGGCGCACAGCGGAAAAGAGATAGCTGGATTTTTCTCGCCATTTTCGTAGCGAATCCCCCTCCATGCAGCTTCAACTTGATTTGACGCTCCCTCGACCTCCATCCGAGACTACTGTTGTCGTCGCTATGAGCGGCGGCGTGGATAGCTCGGTGGCGGCCGCGCGCCTGGTGGCGGCGGGCTATCGGGTCAAAGGCGTCATGCTGCGGTTGTGGGTGGACCCTTTCGAGGATATAGCCCAGGCCCGGGAGAATCGCTGCTGCACCTTTGAAGCGGTTAGCGACGCCCAGCGCATCGCCGAACAGTTGGGCATCCCTTTCCGGCTGATCGATGTCAGCCAACTCTTTCGAGACACAGTCGTCGACTATTTCATTCAGGAATATACCAGCGGGCGCACGCCCAATCCCTGCCTGGTTTGCAATCGCCGCATCCGGTTTGATTACATGCTGAGCTACGCTCAGAAAGAGCTGAGCGCTGACTTCCTGGCTACCGGACATTACGCTCGCCTGCGTCGCACCCCAGCGGGAGTGCAGTTGCTGCGGGGGAGAGATGTCCGCAAAGATCAATCTTACGTGCTCAGCTTGATTCCACAGGAGCGTCTGCAGCGTCTGACATTTCCCGTGGGACATCTCACCAAGCCCGAGGTGCGAGCATTGGCCCGACGTTACGGTCTGCAAGTCGCTGAGAAATCGGAGAGCCAGGATCTCTGTTTTACCAGCGATTATCGGACCTTTTTGCAGCATTGGGCGACTACCGCGATTCGCCCGGGCCCGATTCTGGATCTATCAGGACAGGAATTGGGCCAGCATCGAGGCCTGCCCTTTTATACCATCGGTCAACGCAGAGGCCTGGGGCTCAGCGCCCCTGAACGGCTGTTTGTGATCGACCTGGACGTCCAGCACAATGCCCTGATCGTCGGGCCCGCCGACGCCCTGGGAGGCGATTATCTGCGGGCAACCGCCATCAACTGGCTCCGCCAACCTCCCGCCGCTCCCCTTCAAATCACCGCCAAAATCCGCTACAAATCCGCCGACCATCCCGCAACTGTCATCCCCCTGACCGAAACCAGCGCCGAGGTGCGTTTCGACGCTCCCCTCCGTGACATCACGCCAGGCCAGGCAGTGGTTTTTTATCAGGAGGAACAGTGCCTGGGGGGCGGCATCATCGAAAGCATATGAACTCTCTCAATATCCCCCCGGCCATCGTTATCATCCTCATCCTGTCCGTTCTTTACGGTGCGCTTTTTCATCTTTGGAAAGGAAAAACCTGGCGAGACATGGGATCATTGATCCTTGTCGCCCTGACAGGATTCATCATTGGTCAAATTCTTGGCATCTATCTGCAACTGGATGTTCTGAAACTGGGACAAGTGCACATCATCGAAGGCACACTTTTTGCCTGGCTGTTGATGCTTGCCTTTGTATGGCTAAGAGGGTAAAATGAACGCAATGATCACTCACATCCGAGGTAATAGCCGTGCTCGCTGATTTCCGAGATGTTTCTATTATCCTGTTGGCGTTGGAATCCATCGTCATTGGCGTTATCCTCTTGCTCCTTCTTTGGCAAGTGCGCTTATTGGTGCTGTTGTTGAGAGATGAGATCGGCCCGATCCTGAAAGACGCCCAGGAAACCACCAAAACAGTCCAATCCACCACCAGATTTGTTGGTAAACGCGTTGCCAAACCCGCAGTCAGCACCATCAGTTTCGTGGCTGGGATCAAAGGCGCTATTCGGGCCATGAAAGCGGACGTTGCACCGCCCAATCCACTGCGAGACGCCGCCGCGGCCACCGCCGTAAAAACCGATGTCGTCGGGCAACCGCCGTTAGCCGATCCGACGCCGGCAGAGCCGTCTCCCGCCCCCAAGTCATCCCTCAATGAATAGCTTCACTTTTGGTCTGTGGACGGGCTTCGTGGCGGGCGTCGTTTTCGCCGCGCTGATGAAGCAAAGCAACCGTGAGCCCTCCATGGAAGAAAAACTGTTGGGGCCTCATGCCGCCCGCGGCATGGCATCGGCGTACGACATCCCGATTTCAGCCCCCAACAATCTGGCTGACGCCCTGGCTCGGAAAAACAAACCACAGACATAATCGCACTTCTGTCCGGCATTGATCCGAATCGATCGACAAACTTGACAAAACGCCAGGATTTTCATAAACTTACCCTTGCTCATTTCCCGGGGCTGTAGCTCAGCTGGGAGAGCGCTACAATCGCACTGTAGAGGTCAGGGGTTCGAATCCCCTCAGCTCCACCTAGCCTGGCCACCCGGGCATCACTTTGACAACCAAAGATGTAACTGCTGCGAACAGGAGTAGTAGGTCCGCCCGAAAGCGAACCGGAGATCGTGAAAGTCCGGCACTGCGGCCGTCGGGCCCGCTTCAGACCGAACTCGCCTGGGAAGCAGCGTCGGTGAAAGCCTCCTGCAGGCGTAGCTGGCGCCGGGTTCGCCCGTTATCGCGATAGAGAGGTCAGAACAGACTTCGGGGCTGTAGCTCAGCTGGGAGAGCACCACAATGGCATTGTGGGGGTCAAGGGTTCGAGTCCCTTCAGCTCCACCAAACGAGGCCGGTTGTCATCATGCGACCGGCCTCCTGTTCTGACAATCAGGGTGGCACCGCGGAATCCCTTCGTCCCTGCTGGACGAGGGGATTTTTGTTTTTAGCCCCTACCCGGACAAGTCGAAACAAAAAAGCATATCTCACGCAAAATCGCCAAGGCGCTAAGTTTTTCTTTGCCTCTTTTTTCCTTTGCGGCTCTGCGTCTTGGCGTGAGGCATTTTCTTGCCCTGTGGGGCCAGAATTCCATTGATAAGGTATTAAAACTGTACTGACAATACCTTCGCCAAAAAGTAGGAAAAAGTGAGTGGGTGAATAGAATGGG
>WGCR01000199.1 GCA_015493675.1 Anaerolineae bacterium | reverse complement strand
TGACCTCGACAAAAGCTCCCACCTCGGCAGGACCATGGTCTTCCTTGATCTTGGTGTGGGCATCGACCTGCACAGTCGTGCCGCTGATGATCCAATATGTGTTGCTCTTGTATTCGATGTAACCGGAGAATTCGGTTTCATCGTCGTGTGAAATGGCCTTGGTATGGGGATGGGTTATCGCTGCCTGGCCGCGATGATGCCGGTTGTGGTCAGCTCCCCGACCGGAGTCAGCATAACCAGGCAAGGCAAACGCCAGTCCCACAAACAGGACGCTGAATAAAATAAGACTGAGTCGTTTCATATGTTTCGTCTCCTTGAGCGAGAATAGTGAAGCGTGGCATTTCAGTGTGGTGGTTTTCACCCTTCATTAACGCAATAGCGTCCAAAGGGATACGGCTGAAGGAGGCGAATCTGAAAAAATTCGAAATTGCTAGCGCCTGCACGAACCTGTCAGGTTGAAGGCCAAAGACAGTAAAATATCATGGCTCAACAGGAATTCAGAGGGTCTCCCGACCTCCGGGAGGTGGACAAAAACCGCCCGGCCAAGCCAAAAGTTACTCGTCCACCTCCCGGAGGTCACAAAAAGCAGTCAATATCATGCGTAACCAGTTGCAAAATTCTGCAAAGAAAAAACGGGCGGCCTGAACCGCCCGCAATGACAAACAGAAGAAATGATCTACCTGCAAATCGACCAGTTTTGAGCGCCCCCCCAATTCTACTACATGCTTTCGAAGGCGGCCACAGTAACAAGCATCTCTATCCTGACATCTCCGACATCAATGCCTGCACTTCAGGCGCATCCCAGCTAATGAAACGACCGCTCCATGCCCGGGGGGCGTGCAGCGCCAACATTGCCAACGCCTGTCCCGGCGCCTCGGGAGGCAGCAACATGCCTTCACTGTGCAACTGAACATAGCGCTGATACTCCTCGGGAGGCATGGCGTCAGCGCCCAGTTCTCGCAAGGTCTGCTGCATGGAAGTATCGATGACGCCCGGACGCAAAGCCAGCGCCGTGATCTCCGGCTCCTCCGCCGCCAACACCGCGGTGAACATGTTGATAGCCGCTTTGCTGGCGCAATAGGCCGACCATCCGGGCACGGGCCGCACCGCTGCACCGCTGGAGACGTTGACAACCCGGCCATGCGGAGCGCGGCGCAGATGGGGCAGCGCCGCCTGCACCAATGCAAAGGGAGCCCACACATTGACGACGAGGTTCCGCTGCCAGAGCCGGGGATCGCTATCGGCGATGCGGGCCAGGGGCGCCAAAGCGCCGGCGTTGTTGATGACGGCGTCCAGGCCGCCAAAATGCAGCACGGCAGCCGCCACCAGCCGCTCGGGCGTGTCGGGCTGGCTGATATCCGCGGCCAGCATCTCGGCCCGGCCGCCTGCCGAGACGATCTCATCCCGGAGATGCGTCAAATCCGAAGCCGACCGGGCGTTGAGCAAAACGGCGGCGCCCAGGCGGGCCAGAGCCAGAGCCGTCGCTCGTCCCAGTCCGCGCGAAGCGCCGGTGATGATAACAGACCAGTCAGACATAAAAATCCTCCAGTTGAACGCGTCAAAGATGAGAACGAAAGCAGTCCAATGATGCAGACTCGACAAGAAAGCGTTTTACCGCCTGCCAGAAGCTCCCGTATTGTAAGGCGTAGCAGCCCTTTTGTCCATCTGATTTGAGCGCAGTGATATGACGCGCCGCGCTATTGTGCAGGTATGAAAATTCTGCTATGCTCATGTTGGAGTTGCAATGGCGCAGCTCCCTTCTAAGGAACAACAGAAGCATAACAACTTTATAAGGAGGTGTCGTTTTGGCGATTCCTACAGCGTTGCTGCGGCGTTTTTATGTCGAAAACAGCCTGAAAAATGAAAAGGATGGTTTTGAATTCCGGTTGACAAACCGAATTGCGCCAACAACAATCGTTTCTTTGGGCCCCATCGAGATTGATGACGAGATATTCGCTCCCGATCAGATTCTAGTGACAGCCAGCAAAGCTCGCCCTGCCAGCGCAATCCACGAACAAGCGCCTTTTTTCCTGCGTATGGGAAAGAAGATGACGCTTTCAATTCCCGGTGAGCATCTGGAGCCCGGCAAACATCAAGTCGTACTTCATGCCATCACCAAAGAAGTTGGGCCTGTATCCATCGAATTCGAGGAAACAGTGTCGTAACGATGAACACCAGGCTGCGTCCCCGGCTTTATTTTGACCGGGGGCGCATTTTTTATGGACTGATTTGCACGATTATTTTGGATTTATTAAACTAGCGGAAACACATCGACACGATCGCTGGGAGCGACGCCACCGTCATCCAAGCCGCAACCCGATCATCTGTCGAAGCAACCCACCATCTCTCTTTTTTGAAGCAATTATTGGAGGATCAAAGA
>WGCR01000198.1 GCA_015493675.1 Anaerolineae bacterium | reverse complement strand
CGGCTGAGGATTACATCGAGCATTGCGTCACGCATCTACAAACGGGGGAGTGGGCGGGCCTGGCCGGAGCGCAGGTGGCGACAGGGGAAAATGACGCTGGCCGGGCCATTGCTCTGGCGCTGAATCACCCTCTGGGCGCCGGCGGGGCCCGCTACCGCCAGCCGGGCGCATCGGGCGAGAGCGAGACCTTGTTTTTGGGCGCGTATCCAACCCGGTTGTTGCAAAAAATCGGCGGTTGGGATGAAACGCTCGCGGCCAATGAGGATTACGAGCTGAACACGCGTTTACGCGAAGCGGGCGGACGGTTGCTGGTGGCCGCGGATATCCGGGTGCAATACATCGCCCGAGACAGTTTGGCGGCGCTGGCCCGACAATACGCCCGCTATGGCGCATGGCGGGTGGCGACCTGGCGCAAACATCCCCGCTCTGTCCGGCCGCGGCATCTGGCGCCGGCTGTGTGGAGCGCGGGCCTGGTTTTGGGGGCTTTGCTGACGCCCATCACCCCCTGGCCGCTGCTGGCGATGATCCTGCCCTATCTGCTGGCCGTTACCCTGGCGGCCGCGTCGCTGGCGGCAGGCCATGGCTGGCGGCTCTTTCCCCGCATCTGGCTGGCTTTTCCCACCATGCACCTGAGCTGGGGCGCCGGCTTCTGGCGAAGCATTCTTACGGGCCATTGACTATGGGGCGTTGATAATTAGTCATAGACAAGCACATTCAACTATAATGACCCATACACACTTTATTCGATGGAGCAAAGTTATGACACCATCCACCGACGCCAGCCAACTCGTCCAGGAAGCCCGTGAGCTGAAAGCAACGCTGGAAGCGCTCTGGGCTGATGAGGGCGTTGAACAGCTTCACATCTTCCTCGATCCGGAGATCACCGAGGTTTTGGACAAAATCAAGCAACTCAGTATGGATTTTGTCACCAAAGTGGCGCAATCAACTGATTGACGTTTCACATCTCACCTTCGAAGCCCGTCCCCTCCGGACGGGTGTTTTATTGAAAACCTATGTTCAAAGATCACGCCAAAATTTATGTCAAAGGCGGCGACGGCGGCAACGGCGTCGTTGCGTTTCGCCGCGAAAAATTCGTACCCCGGGGCGGGCCCGCGGGCGGCAGCGGCGGCAAGGGCGGCGATGTCTATCTCGTCGCCAGCGAACGCCACAACACCCTGCATCATTTCGCTTTCAAGGTGCATTTCAAAGCCGAACGTGGCAAGCATGGCAGCGGCTCCAACAAGCAGGGCGCCCGCGGCAAAACCGTCGAAGTGCCTGTGCCTCCGGGCACTGAGGTGTATGACGCGGACACCGGTGAATTTCTGGGCGAATTGCTGGAGCCGGGCGAAAAGCTGCTGGCGGCCCGGGGCGGACGCGGCGGGCGGGGCAACTACGCGTTTCGCTCCTCCACCAATCAGGCTCCCCGCATCGCCGAGAAAGGCGAGCCGGGCGAAGAGCGCTGGCTGCGGCTGGAATTGAAGCTCATCGCCGACATTGGCATCGTGGGCGTCCCCAATGCCGGCAAAAGCACCCTGCTTGCCACGGCCACCCGCGCCAAACCCAAGATCGCCGATTATCCCTTCACCACGCTGGAGCCCAACCTGGGCGTGGCGGTGGTGGATTATCAGGATGTCGTGCTGGCCGATATTCCGGGCCTCATCGAGGGCGCACACTCGGGCGTGGGCCTGGGAGACGCCTTCCTGCGCCACATCGAGCGCACTCGCGTCCTCATCCATCTCATCAATGGCCTCAGCCCCGACCCACTGGGGGATTACGAAGCCATCAGGCAGGAGCTGGAGCTGTTCAATCCCATGCTGGCGGACAAACCGCAGATCGTCGGTTTCAACAAGATGGATGTCACCGACGTGCGCGAGCGCTGGCCCCAGGTGCGGGATGAACTGGCCCGCCAGGGCGTGGAAGCCATTCCTGTTTCTGCGGCCACAGGCGAAAACCTGCAAACACTGCTGCGCAAAGCCCTTGCCATCCTCAATGACCTACCCCCGCTGGAACGCAAAAAGGCCATGCCCATTCTTCAGCCCGTGGATGAAGATGTGTTCGACATCAAAAAGACGCCCGAGGGCTGGGTGGTCAGCGGCAAGCGCATCGAGCGGGCGGCCGCCATGACCAACTGGGATTATTACGAAGCCGCCATGCGCTTCCATCGCATCATGGAGGCCATCGGCGTGGCCGAAGCCCTGGAAAAGGCGGGCATCCAGAACGGCGATGTCGTCATCATCGGCGACACTGTGCTGGAATGGCAAGACGATTATTTCTACGATTGATCCTCCCCCTCCTCTCTACAAATCATCATTGCACACATCATGGCACGTATTGGCCTTCTTGGCGGCACCTTCGATCCTGTCCACTTCGGTCATCTGATTTTGGCTGAAACCGCCCGCGACACCCTGCGCCTGGATAAAGTCTATTTCGTTCCCGCCGCGGATCCCCCCCACAAGATGGGGAATGTCATCGCCCGCGCCGAAAATCGGCTCACCATGCTACGCCGGGCCATTGCCGATAATGACGCCTTTGAGATCAGCCTCATTGATGTCGATCGCGAAGGTCCCGACTACACCGCAGACATGCTGGAGATCGCCCGCAAAAAGCTGTTGCAACCGGGCGATGAACTCTGGTTTCTCATGGGCCTGGACTCGATGATCGACTTCCCCAACTGGCATCAACCGGAACGCATCCGCCAACTGGCCCGGCTGGCCGCGGCCACCCGCCCTGGCTTCGATATCGACTGGACGCCGCTGGAAAAGGCCCTGCCCGGCATCAGCCACGAGGTGACGCTGCTACCCATGCCGGGCGTAGATATTTCTTCCAATAACAGCCGCCGCCGCATTCGGCACGGCAGCAGCATCCGCTACCTGGCGCCCGAATGCGTGCGGCAATACATCATCAAGCAGGAATTGTACCGCTACGTCCGCTAATTGCTGATGGGTTGATAGGCGGTCAACGAGCGGGCGATACGATCCAGCTCGGCCAATTCATCGGGAGAGAGAACAAAGCGCATGGCTCCGGCAGCGTCTGCGGCGTGACGGGGTTTGGTGGCGCCCGGAATGGCGACCACGCGCGGGCCGTGGGCGTTGATCAGCCAGTTGAGCCCGATCTGGGTGATGGTGGCGTCGTATTGCGCCGCCAGCTCCGCCATGCGGTCGATAAGAGGCAGGGTGATATGCAGGCGCTCCTTCAATTTCCGACGCCGTCGCCAGGGGCGGCTGTCCAGCAGGCCGGGATCCGCATGGAACTTGCCGGTGAGCAGGCCCATCTCCAGCGGCGAATAGGCGATGATGGTGATCCCCAGCTCCGCAGCAGCCTCCAGCACGCCGTTCTGCTCGATGCTGCGATCCAGCAGGTTGTACTTGACCTGATTGGAAGCCAGCGGAATGCCGCGCTTCGCCAGCCGGGCATGGGCGCGGCGCATCTGTTCAGCGTTGTAATTGCTCACTCCCACCGCCCGAATTTTTCCGGCTTCGGCCAGATCGGCCATGGCGTCCATCACCGACTCGATAGAGGAGAGAGATCGGGGCCAGTGCGCCTGATGTAAATCGACAGGGTAAGGCGCCAGATTCTTGATACGCTTATCGATGGTGCGGCGGATGCTGCCAGCGCAACGGGGAATGGGCCACCACTTGGTAGCGATGACTACCTGGCCCGGCGTGACGCCGGCGGTGAGCAGCGCCCGGGCCAGCGCCCGCTCCGAGCGCCCAAAGCCGTAGATCTCGGCGGTGTCGAACCAGGTCAAGCCGCTATCCAGAGCGGTCTGCACGATGGCGTTCACCGCGTCCTGGTCAATAACGGCCCAATTGCCGGCCGCGGCGATACTGTTCTGCGAAAATTGCCAGGTTCCCAATCCAATGGGGCTAATGCGGATGTCGGTTGGGCCCAGTGGGCGAAAGTTGGTAGTCATGAGGCTGGGAGGGGGGATTGGAGATCAAGATTTGGGTGTGTCCATTTTCGGTTGAGCTGCGTAGGCCGCCCGCCAGCTTGTAGGGCT
>WGCR01000197.1 GCA_015493675.1 Anaerolineae bacterium | reverse complement strand
CGTGTCTTTGTGGTTTTTGCCTCGTTATGAAAGGGTAGGTGTATAGTTACTTTCAATCATTCTTCAGGAGGAGGACGACGATGTCTGACTTTGAATTTGGCGGGGAGTTCGTCTGGTTCCCCACGCCCGATTATGTGAACGGCAGCCATGTGCAGCGTTTCATGCAGGCTCATGGCTTCGATGACTGGGATGCTCTGCACGAGGCCGCCATCAACGACGCGGGCTGGTTCTGGGACGCCATGCTCAAGCATCTGGACATCCAGTTCTACCAGCCCTATGAACAGATCGTAGATTTGTCGCGGGGCAAGCCCTGGGCTCGTTGGGCCATCGGCGGACAGATGAACATCGTCCACAACTGCCTGGATAAATGGATGGGAACAGCGCTGGAGGACAAAGTTGCCCTGCGCTGGGAGGGAGAGGAAGGTGTGGTGCGCACATTCACGTATCGCCAGCTCTTTGACGAAGTCAATCGCACGGCCAATGCGTTGCGGGGACTGGGGCTGGGAAAGGGGGACGCTATCGGCCTGTACATGCCCATGTCGCCCGAGATCGCCATCGCCCTGCTGGCCATCGCCAAGATCGGCGGGGTGATCTTGCCCCTGTTCTCGGGCTATGGCGCCGGCGCCGTGGCCACCCGTCTGGCCGACGCGGAGGCCAAAGCGGTGTTCGTCTCCGACGGCGCCTACCGACGCGGGCGGATCGTGAATATGAAGCAGGTGGCGGATGAAGCGCTGAAACGGGTCCCCAGCGTGCAGCATGTCATCGTGCATCGCCGCGTGGGCGCGGACATCCCCTGGACCGAGGGCCGGGATCACTGGTGGGATGAGCTCATTCCCGGCCAGCCTGCGGAAGCTCCCACTGAGGTCACCGGGGCCGAAGATTTGATCATGATCATCTACACCTCGGGCACTACGGGCCGGCCCAAAGGCGCGGTGCACACGCATATCGGCTTTCCCATCAAGGCCGCCACAGACATGGCGATGGGCCTGGACCTGCGCCGGGAGGATACGCTTTACTGGATGAGCGATATGGGCTGGATGATGGGCCCATGGGAGGTGTTCGGCGCGCTGATCCTGGGTGCGACCATGGTCTTCTACGACGGCGCGCCCGACTTTCCTGATGTGGATCGCTTGTGGAAGCTGGTGGCGGATCATGGCGTCACGCATCTGGGCGTGTCTCCCACCTTGATTCGGGCGCTGATGGCTCATGGCGAGGAGCCGGTAAAGCGGTATGATCTGAGCAAACTCCGGGCCTTTGGCTCCACCGGCGAGCCCTGGAATCCCGATCCGTGGATGTGGCTGTTCCAGGTGGTGGGCGAAGGCAAACGGCCCATCATCAACTATTCGGGCGGCACCGAGATCTCGGGCGGCATCGTCATGGGCAATGTGGTCAAGCCTCTGAAGCCCGCGGCGTTCTCCGGGCCCAATGTGGATATGGCCGCTGATGTGGTGGACGACGAGGGCAATTCCGTGCGGGGACAGGTGGGCGAACTGGTCATCCGCCAGCCCTGGATCGGCATGACCCGCGGTTTTTGGAAAGACCCCGACCGCTACATCGAAACCTATTGGAGCCGTTTTCCTGATGTGTGGGTGCATGGCGATTTCGCAGCTATCGACGCCGACGGCCAATGGTACATCCTGGGGCGTTCGGATGACACCATCAAGGTGGCGGGCAAGCGTTTGGGCCCGGCCGAGGCTGAGAGCATCCTGGTCAAACATCCGGCGGTGCTGGAAGCAGGCGCTATCGGCATTCCCCACGCCATCAAGGGATCGGCGCTGGTGCTGGCGGTGGTGCTGGCGCCCGGCTATGAGCCATCAAACGAATTGGCCGAGGAGCTCAGGTCCCTGGTGGTGGCGGGATTGGGCAAAGCTCTCAAGCCCCAGGACATTTTCTTCGCCCCCGACCTGCCCAAGACCCGCAACGCCAAGGTCATGCGGCGGGTGCTGCGGGCCGCCTATCTCGACCTGCCCGCGGGCGATCTCAGCGCCCTGGTCAATCCCAATGTGGTGGAGGAGATTCGCGAGATCGGGCGAGAGCGGCGGCAGTAATCAGTATTCAGTCATCAGTCTGTTCATCTCTTACTCATCAATTATCCAGGAGAAATCAGTTTATGGACTTTACGCTCGACAGTGAACACCGCATGTTACAAGAAATGATCCGCGATTTTGTGGAGAATGAGGTCAAACCGCGGGCTGCAGAAGTGGATCGGGAGCATAAATTTCCGCAGGAAACCATTGAGAAGATGGGGCCTCTGGGCCTGCTGGGATTGAATGTGCCCGAGGAATGGCATGGCGCGGGGTCAGACACACTGGCTGCGGCCATCCTTTATGAGGAACTGGGCCGGGGCTGCGGCTCCACGGCTCTGACTGTGGAGGCCCATCTCAGTCTGGGCTGTGCGCCCTTCGTTCTTTATGGCAGCGATATGCTCAAAGAAAAATTCCTGACCCGACTGGCCACGGGCGAGATATTGGGAGCGCTCAGTCTCACCGAGCCGGGCGCCGGTTCTGATCTGAAGGGCGGGGTGCGCACCAAGGCGGAGAAGGTCGGCAACGAATGGGTCATCAACGGCGCCAAGATGTGGACCACCAACGCCTCAGTGGCGGGCGTCATCGTATTTCTGGTGCGAACCGATCCCGCGGGCGGTTCCCGCTCCCTGAGCATGATTGCTGTGCCCACCGACACGCCCGGCCTCATTATCCACCCGGCTGAGCGCAAGATGGGCCTGCACGGCTGCAAGACCCACGCCGTCACCCTGGAGGATGTGCGCGTGCCCCTGGATTATCTCGTCGGCGAAGAAGGCCGGGGCTTGCATCAGGCCCTGGCGGTGCTGGATGGCGGTCGGGCGGGCATTGGCGCTCTCAGCGTAGGCCTGGCCCAGGCCGCTTTCGAGGAGGCGGTGAAATATGCCAAGGAACGTCAGGCCTTCGGCGGGCCCATCGCCAACCTTCAGGCTATCCAGTTCAAGCTGGCCGATATGGCAACCATGATTGACGCCGCCCGTTGGACTATCTACCGCGCGGCCTGGATGAAAGACCAGGGATTATCTTATTCTCAAATTGCCGCTCAGGCCAAGCTCTTCGCCACCGAGATGGCGGACAAGGTCTGTTGGGAAGCCATCCAGATCCATGGCGGCTATGGGTATAGCGCTGAATTCCCGGTAGAGCGCATCTATCGTGACAACCGGCTCATGCTTATCGGCGAAGGCGCCAGCGAGATCAATCGCCTGGTCATCGCCCGGCATGTGCTGCGAGATTGAAATCATCATCCTGCAAATGGAGGGCTCCGGTCGATCTTTGGCCGGGGCTCTTTTGTTGATGATGGAGCGTATAATTGAAGAAGAAGGATTAGCGATGGTCTGCGGCTGCTTCGTAAATAGGACGCAGATGAACGCGGATGAACGCGGATAAATTGTGAAAATCTGTGACCGAAGGCCGTGGAAATCCGTGTCCTCATTTTCATTCCTCATCGGCGTGCAGCCGCTCATGGCGTCTGCTTCGTAAATAGGACGCAGATGACGCAGAAAAAGCTGATCTGTGCAAATAAAAACAGATAAAATCAAAAAGGGTGTGTCCATTTTTGGTTGAGCTGCGTAGGCCGCCCGCCAGCTTGTAGGGCTCTATAGCCCGACCTCCGGGAGGTGGGTGCAAAGGCCGTGGAGAAAATTTTCATTCTTGCCTGGCGAAAAGGTGGCAGACTGCATTGAGTGACACATCATCCCCCTGGACGACGGCTCTTGGGGATTTTGCTTTTTGGCGGGATGCCGGTATGATCGGACGGTTAGACAATCCCGTACCTCCTCACACGCTCTTATCCCCGATTATGTCTCATCCAACTATTGTTACGCTGGATCTGGAAGGCGTCTTCACGCCTGAAATCTGGATCGAATTCGCCGATAAAGTCGGCATCCCCGAACTGCGTCGCACCACCCGCGACGAACCTGACTACGACAAGCTCATGCGCTTTCGCATTGCCCTGCTGCAGGAACACGGCCTCACCCTGGGGGACATCCAGGAAGTCATTGCCGGTATGGACCTGCTTCCCGGCGCCCGCGAGTTTCTCAACTGGCTGCGAACCCGCGCCCAGGTCATCATCCTCTCCGACACTTTTTACCAGTTTGCCCGGCCCCTGATGACCAAATTGGGGTATCCCACCCTGTTCTGTCATTCTCTGATAGTAGATGAACAGGATCGCATCGTCGATTATCAGCTACGCATGCCCGACAGCAAACGGGCGGCTATCAACGCGCTCAAAGCCATCAATTTTACCATCGTAGCCGCAGGCGACAGCTACAATGATATTTCCATGCTCAAAGAAGCGGATGCGGGCTTCCTTTTCCGTCCCCCGGCCAATGTCATCTCCGACTTTCCACAATTCAAGGTGGCCGAGGATTACGAGACGCTGAAAAACTATGTCGCTCCCTGGCTCTGAAAAAAGCGCCTCTTTTGACCGCCAAAATGTAGTCGAAAATCCGCCCGATCGAGCCCAAAACTGCTTGTCCCTCCCCAAAAAGTCTGGAGGCTCCGTGGAATCGTGAGCCAAAAGGACAAAAAGAGAGGACGCCATCTGAACGGCGTCCTTTCTCTCTTTCCCGTACAAAACCAAACACTTCAATCGCTATCAGGGATGATAAAACCGATGATGACCGTCACGATACTGATGACGATACTGGCGAAGAAGGCAGTGAAAAAGCCATCAACCTGAAGATATTGGGGCACTATCCACGCTGTCAACATCAACATCAGGGTATTGATGACGAGGGTGAACAGGCCCAGGGTTAAAATCACCAACGGACAGGTGAGCAGTTTAACGATGGGCTTGATGATGGCGTTGATCAAACCAAATACAAGGGAGACCAGCAGGATGCCTGTGATTCCGTCGAAGATGGTCATGCCGGGCATGCGCCAGGCTGTCAGCCAGACAGCCACTGCGATCACGCCCCAGCGGATTAACAATGACTTCATAAAAAAACCTCCGTGACATGCGTGAAAATAAGAATGATGTGATGACTCAATTTTATCATCGATACGTATTTTTTCACAGTAGCGTTTCGGCGTGGAATTTTTTCTATTCCGAGGGCGTGCGGCCAAATGCAAAGGGTGTGTCCATTTTTGGTTGAGCTGCGTAGGCCGCGCGCCAGCTTGTAGGGCTCTATCACCCGACCTCCGGGAGGTGGGGGCAAAGGCCGTGGAGAAAATTTTCATTCTTGCCTGGCGAAAAGGTGGCGGGCAGCCAACAAGTTATCACCCACCTCCCGGAGGTCTTGAAAGCGGTCCTGCGTTCGCCAGCCTCGACCTCCAACTCATTTTGGACACACCTAAATGCAAAAGGATGCGAATAGAGCTATGGAGACAAAGCCCAGGATTGAAAGGCATCCTTCGGTATCATATCCGTGACTACTAAGGCCTCATCACCATTTTTTGCCACGAAGACACGAAGAAGATGAAGGCGCGAAGTGTTTTTCTTTATTTTTTCCCTTCGTGTCTTCGAAAAACTTCGAGCCTTCGTGGATTCTTGAGGCTTGAAGTCGAGTACGTTGGTAGTTACTCATATCCAACAAAAAACCGCGCCGGATATCCGACGCGGTTTGGAGGACAAGTAGCAGGTGGGCAGTCTTACAGCAGATCCTGCACCACGGATTTTTCCTTGAGCAGTTCTTCGGCGGTGATACGCATCTTCTCGGCGATCTCGTCATTGATATCCAGGCCTTCGACGATATCCCAAGTGCCATCGCCAGCATGGGTGACGGGGACGGAGTAGATGATGCCTTCGGGGATGCCATAATGCGAGCCGTCGCTGTAAACCGAGAGAACGACCCAGTCGCCCTTGGGAGAGCCCAGCGCCCAATCGTGGACGGCGTCAATCGCGGCATTGGCGGCGGAGGCGGCGGAGGAAGCGCCGCGGGCTTTGATGATAGCGCCGCCGCGACGGGCCACGGTGGGAATGAACTCCTTCTTGTACCAGCGCTTGCCCACGGCGTTAATCGCCTTCTTGCGGCCAATGCGGGCATGGTAGATGTCGGGCACCATGGTGCTGGAGTGGTTGCCCCAGATGATCACCCGCTTGACTTCACTGACATTGACGCCGACTTTCTTGGCAAGCTGATTCTTGGCCCGATTGTAGTCCAGGCGCGTCATGGCCGCGAAGCGGTCTTTGGGCACGTCGGGGGCGTTGCTGGCGCAGATGAGAGCATTGGTGTTGGCGGGATTGCCCACCACCAGCGCCCGGAAGTCGTCAGCAGCTACGGCGTTGATGGCCCGGCCCTGTTCCACGAAGATGGGACCGTTTTTGCCGATGAGATCGGCGCGTTCCATGCCCGCCTTGCGGGGGAAGGCTCCGACCAAAAAGGCCCAATTAGCGCCGTCAAACCCGACTTTGGCGTCATCCGTCAGTACCATGTCTTCCAGGAGGGGAAATGCGCAATCTTCCAGCTCCATGGCGGTGCCTTCCAGAGCGCTCATGGCAGGCGTGATCTCCAGCATTTTCAGGATGACAGGCTGCTTGGGGCCGAAAACCTGGCCGCTGGCAATGCGGAAGAGAAGGCTGTAGCCGATATGGCCCGCTGCGCCGGTGACAGTTACAACGATTGGTTTGTTAGTAGTAGCCATTTTTTACGCTCCATTGCGTGAAGTGAAGGGGTTTGCGGTATGTTTTGAAAGAAGTGCAAACGCCGGAAATGCCGACGTGCATTCAACAGATTTATTGGACCGGTATCGGGGTGGGGGAACCGGCAGGGGCAGGCGCCGCCTCGCGGGGAACGGGCAAATCCAGACCGTCGGCAGCCAGAACCGGAGCCAATGAATGGATTGCAACTTCCAACATGTCCAGCGGGGGCTCCCGGGTGGTCAGCTTCTGCATCGCCAGGCCCGGCCAGATGATGAGTTTCATCAGCAGGTTCTCCTGATAGCGGGTGCTGATACGTAGCACCTCGTAGGAGATGCCCGCCACCACCGGAATCAGCGCCAGCCGTGACAGCAGCCGCAGCCACCAGATGTCGAATTGCAGCGGAATGAAGAGAATGATGCTGATGAGCACCACGAAGAGCAGAAAACTGGTGCCGCAGCGCGTGTGCCGCGTGGAGTATTTGGCCACGTTCTCCGGCGTCATGGTCTCGCCCGCTTCGTAGGCGTTAATCGTCTTGTGTTCCGCGCCATGATACATG
>WGCR01000196.1 GCA_015493675.1 Anaerolineae bacterium | reverse complement strand
TGTCAGGATCGATGCTCAGGGCTTCGGCGTTGGACTGCACCCAACTGAAGGCGATGCGTACGGATTCTTCCATCACATCGCCCAGTTGACCGGTGATGATGAGATTCCCCTTGCCTTTCATGCGGGTGGCCTCGACAAAGAGCACGTCGCCGCCTACAGGCGTCCAGGCCAGGCCCGTGGCCACGCCCGGGCGCTCGGTGCGCAGGGCCG
The DNA here is from genome assembly GCA_015493675.1 of Anaerolineae bacterium. Lineage (GTDB taxonomy): Bacteria > Chloroflexota > Anaerolineae > J102 > J102 > M2005. The sequence continues at coordinate 2,352 of WGCR01000196.1, read as the reverse complement.
CATCGAAGAAGTACTTGGGCTTGCCCAGGAATTCGCGCACCCGTTCGGGCGTAATCTCCATGCGTTGGACTTCGCCCGCCGCGATTTTCACCGCCACCTTGCGGCAGACCGAGCCGATCTCCCGCTCCAGGTTGCGGACGCCCGCTTCGCGGGTGTAATCCCGGATGATGGTGCGGATGGCCTCATCGCTGAAACTGATCTCATCCTTGCGTAGGCCGTTGATCCGGCGCTGGCGTGGGATGAGGTAGCCTTTGGCAATGTGCACCTTTTCGTGCTCGGTGTAGCCTTCCAGGGGGATGATCTCCATCCGATCTCGCAGAGGGGCGGGGATGGTGTCCAGGGTGTTGGCGGTGGTGATGAAAATGGCGTCGCTGAGATCGAAGTCCACGTCCAGATAATGATCTCGAAATGCGTAATTCTGCTGGGGGTCCAGCACTTCCAGCAGCGCGGAGCTGGGATCCCCGCGCCAGTCCATGCCCACCTTGTCGATCTCATCCAGCATGAACACGGGGTTGCGGGCGCCCACCCGTTTGAGGGCCTGGATGATGCGGCCCGGCATGGCTCCGATGTAGGTGCGGCGATGCCCGCGAATCTCGGCCTCGTCGCGCATGCCGCCCAGGCTCATGCGGGTGAATTTGCGGCCCAGGGCGCGGGCGATGCTCTTGCCCAGGCTGGTTTTGCCTACGCCGGGTGGGCCCACAAAGCAGAGAATCGCCCCCATGGCCTCGTGCAGTTCGCCTTCATGGCCTTCGGGCGCTTCGATGCCCCGTTCCTGCACCAGCTTGCGCACGGCCAGGAATTCCAGGATGCGATCCTTGACCTTCTGCAGGTCGTAATGATCCTCATCCAGCACCTGGCGGGCGTGTTCGATGTCGAGATTGTCTTCGGTGAGCGTGTGCCAGGGCAATTCCAGCAGCCAATCCAGATAGGTTTTGATCACGGAGTATTCCGCGGCCTGCGGAGGCATCTTCTCCATGCGCTTGAGCTCGCGCAGCGCCTCTTTCTTCGCCTCTTCGGGCAATTGGGCCTCGGCGATGCGGCGGCGATATTCTTCCACCTCCGCCTCGGTCTCGTCGCTTTCGCCCAGTTCGCGACGAATTGCTTCGAGCTGTTGCCGCAGGAAGTAATCCCGCTGGGCCTTGCTCATTTCCTCGGAAGCTTCTTCTGTGATTTGCTTGCGCAGGCTCAGCACTTCTTTCTGGTGGATCAGAAAACGAACCAGCAGCCGCATTTTCTCATTGACGCTGTCCGCCTCCAGCAACTGTTGCGCTTCCTGCACCTCCAGCGGTGTGTTGGAGGCGATGAGATAGACCAGTTGCCGGTTGTCTTTGATTTGTCGCAGGAAGGCGCCGATGCCCTCGGGCAGATTGGGCAGCATCTCGGCCACTTCCGTGGTGATATCCAGCAAGCTTTCACGCAGTGCTTCAGCCTCTACGCCTTCCTCGATGGTTTCAGGGGCGAGTTCCACCCGGGCTTTGAGGTAGGGCTTAGTGGCAGTCCATTCGCTGATCTTCATGCGCTCCAAACCCTGGGCGATGACCTGCAATGATCCATCTTCGGCTCGAACGACTTTGTGGATGAGGGCAATGATGCCCGTATCATAAATCTCATCCGGGCCCGGTTGTTCGATCTCCGGGTTCTTCATGGCCGCCAGACCGATGATGCGCGAGCCTGCGCTGGCTTCTTCGATGAGCTGCACCGAGCGGGGAATGCCCACTGCCAGCGGCAGCACCGACATGGGCATGGGGGTGATATTACGCAGGGGTAAAATCGGCAATTCATCCGAGGCGAGTCGGGCCAGATTTTCCTCACTGATATCGATTTGTTGGGTGTTGATGATGTCTTGGAACATGGTGAAATGTTCACCTCCGTATGGGGATGATGACGCGTTGGCGGCTGTCGGGACGAAACGTCAAATGTTATGATTAAGATGGCGTTCAAGTCGAACGATGGCGTTTGTCTGTCACGTTTGGAATCTGCGTTTTGCAACTTGGGGCCGCCGGGCGCACACAGCCGCAAGAATCGCGCCTGCTTCTCATATCCCCATTAAACCCCGCGTTTGTATGTTCTGCATCAGCAAAGCATTAGTGTTTCATTAGCATCGTTTGGGCTTCCCATTCGACCATTCTTCGATGCGAAGAAGATCAGTGCGCGTATCGGGCGTATTTGTTATTGGGGCCTGGTCGTCGATGGCGAACAGCCATCCATAGCGTTTTCATTCAGGAGTTGGAAAGAATTCAATACCTTTACAAATATCTCCAGGCCTTTCTTCTATTTTGACTCTAAGTAACCGTCTAAAAATTAGTTCCCGTTTTGCGCTCACCGACTGAAGTCGGACTCTTCAGGCCTACG
>WGCR01000195.1 GCA_015493675.1 Anaerolineae bacterium | reverse complement strand
GTGTATCTGAACACGGGAACATGGATATGGAAGGCGAATTTCAAGGAGTCGCCCGGTGTGGTGTGGCGCGATCTCATCGACCATCCTGAAAAATACATGAATCAGCGCTCGCTCGCCTACGCCCGCATCGACATCGCCGGGGATGGCGGCATTGTAGCGGCCCGATTGCTGCGGGCCAACGATCCCCCCGCCCCGCCCGAACCTCCGGACCCCATGCCTGATCCGGGCCTGTGGGCGCGATTTGTTTTGTCGCTGCGCAAAATTGTGGCAAAAGTGACGGGCTGGCTATAATTGGCGGGTTTGCGAAATCCCCTCTCCTTCCTCACCGATCCCCAATGAGCGTTTCTCCTTCTCCGACGCCCCGCCGTCATTATCGCTATTTCGACTTCGTGATGGCGCTGTTCGTCACAGTGCTTTTGCTCAGCAACATCGCCAGCTCAGCCAAGCTGATCGATCTGGGCGTCAGCATCTTTGGCCTGCGTCTGGCTTTCGATGGCGGCACGATCCTGTTTCCTCTGGCCTATATTTTCGGCGATATCCTCACCGAGGTATATGGCTACGCCCGCAGCCGCAAGGTGATCTGGACCGGATTTGCGGCGGCAGCGCTGATGTCAGTGACCTTTTGGGCGCTGGGCCGCCTGCCGGGCGATCCCCTGTGGGGCGCGTTTGTGTATGAAAATATGTCGCAGGCTGTGCCCGGCATCCCCCAGCCTGATGATCCCGTGTTGTTCGGGCAATCGGCTTATAACGCCATCCTGGGCGGCGTCAGCACCGGCGCTATCATTGTCGCCAGTCTGGCGGCCTATTGGGCGGGCGAGTTCAGCAATTCTTTCATCCTGGCAAAAATGAAAGTGCTGACCAACGGGCGCTGGTTGTGGACCCGAACCATTGGCTCCACGCTGGTGGGAGAAGGCGTCGATACGGTGCTCTTTGTTCTCATCGCCACGCTGCTGGGCGTTTTCCCCTGGAGCATTGCTCTCAGTCTCATCGTGGCCAATTATATCTTCAAGGTAAGCATCGAGGCGCTGTTCACCCCCTTTACTTATCTCATCGTCAACTGGTTGAAACGCAAAGAGCGGGAAGATTATTTCGATCGAGACACCGACTTCAGCCCCTTCCACTTTGACGAGTAGGAAGCCAGCGGCAGGCGGGGACGAAAGAGGGGAGGACGCATCCGTTGTCAATCCAGCAGGGGGCGTTCGCCAATAACATCGAAGGAGGCGAGGCCTTCAAACGGGCCGGGAATGACGATTTTTACATCCACCTCCTGGCCCGGCGGCGTGGCGTAACGCAGGCGGCGACGTTCGGTCTTGACAAAGGTGAGATTGCCATTTTCATCATAGAGCAGGGCGGCGACGAAAATATATTTTTGCACCTTCTTGCCAGCATTGCGCAGGGTGGTCCGAATGACGACATCCCCTTTGTCGTTGATGTCCGCTTCGCCGTTCTGATACGTCCAGGAGGGATAAGGCTCTTTTTTCGCATCTTTGGCGTCGATGAGTTGAATTTTGACCTCCGCCACATTTTCCAAATCCGCGGTTGTAGCGGGCAAGGCCAGATAGAGATAAGTGGTTTTTCCCCGCCCCAACGCTTGCTGCAACATGCGCCAGGATTCCGCGGCCATGAAGTTGCCATCCTTGTCATACAGCTTGATGGATGCCGTCAATCGAGTGACGTTGCGGGTGCGGAAATTGCGAATGGGCGCGGAGACCTGCAAACGCCCGTTTCGATCCAGATAGAACATGGGCACGCCCACCTCGATGCCCGCCAAGGGATCTGCCTCCTGCGTTTGTTCATCGGGCGGGGCGTCGCCACGGGTTTCGATGGACTCCAGCAACAATTTGTAGTCCGGGGCGAAGAAGTCCCAGTCATGAGGCGGGGAGCTGAAACTGGTGGTGATAAGCAGGTTGCGATCGCTGAACACCCGCAATTCGGTGCGATAGATGCCATCTTCCCCCGAAGGCACTTCGAATTGAACCAGGCGAAGGTTGGGCTGATCGGTGATTCTCTTGATCTCCAGATAGCCTGCGGCCTGCGGCGTCTCTCCCAGCAAACTGGCCAGGGCGGCATCCAGCTCTTTGGGCGTCGGATAATGATCGAGCTCCTCGACGCTGACGCCAAATTGCGCCAGTCCCTGCATGTCGCCCAGGATCACGCCATCATAATCCTCAGACTCGATGCCCCAATAAAGCGGAACCGTGATGGTGAAAAGTCCGCCAGGATGCACGTAGGCCAACCCGGTGACCGCATCGGGATCAGGCTGAAGCACATGATAACTCTGTTGCAGCAGCGGCCAGATGGGAGCAATATCGGACCATTTGTCTTCGGGCGCCGTCAGGCTTAATCCCAGCAGGACGCCGTTCTCCACCCAGGTTTCCACCTGAATGTGCTGGAGCGGTTGATCTTCGAAGAATTTGCCAACCGCCTCGATTCTCAAACGCCCGTCATCGCCCAATTCATTTTCGATAACCTGAAGGCTGCCCGGATCGTTGAGTTCTGCACGGGAGATGGCCCGTTTCGCCTCATCCTGCAAAAATGTTTGGGGGTCTGCGCCACGAGGCAAAGGGAAATAGAAGGCTGTGAGGCTGATGTAGGGATTCGTTTCATCCTGAAACCGAACACCGCCGCCATCGTCGAAAGGTTGCCAGGTTTCGGGCGCCTGAATGCTAAAAAGTCCATGGGGCGCCTGATAGTCCTGCAATGGCGTTTTCAATATCTCGGGAACAGGCGTTGCTGTGGGCGTAGCGGTGGGCAGCAGCGTTGGAGACGGCGTCGCCGTGGGGGGCGGCGTCGCCGTGGCGACAAAGGGCATCGAGACGCCACAAGCGCCCAGCAAGCTCGCCAACAGGAGAAACAAGGGAATAAAAAGCAGTACGGGGGGAATTTTACGCATGGACTCTTCTCAGGAAAATAAAAGGGGGATTGAACATAACTATACAGGTATCCCACACAACGCTTTGCCACGAAGGCGCGAAGGTTTAAGAAGACACGAAGAAAACCTTCTATTTTTCCCTTCGTGTCTTTGCGCCTTCGTGTCTTTGTGATTTTTGCCTCGTTATGAAAGGGTAGGTGTATAGTTACGATTGAACAACGATTATAGCCTGACATCCTCACATAATCAAACCGGTATGAAACGCATCCTCAGAGAATCACTCCATTGTCAAAACCTGAAGAAACTATTATACTTGAAACAGATGCTGTGCCGCTTCCCGCAGGAAGCATCCGACACACACCTTCGTCGTCTCCATCCCGGCATCAGTGACAGGAGGTTATTTTTATGACCGAAATGGATCAGGGCTGCGTGCAGCCTGCCGCGGGCCCGCTTCTGCCGGAGTCCGCATCACCTGAAACGCCATCTGAGCAAATCACATCACAGGAGGTTGCTATGCTCGCACGCGTTGGAAAAGAAGCCCCCGATTTTGAGGCGTCAGCCTTTGTACCGGGCGTTGGCTTCAAAAATATCAAACTATCTGATTACAAAGGGAAATGGATTGTCCTTTGTTTTTACCCCGGTGATTTCACCTTTGTCTGACCGACCGAACTCGCAGCGGTCGCTGCCAAATACGACGAATTGAAGTCCCTCGATGTCGAAGTGCTCGCCATGAGCACCGACAGCCGGTTTGTCCACAAGATCTGGCAAGCCGAAGAACTTTCCAAAATGGTTGACGGGGGCGTTCCCTTCCCCATGCTTTCGGACGGGGGAGGAAAAGTAGGCGCGCTCTATGGCGTATACGATGAAGCTGGCGGTGTGGATATTCGCGGCAGGTTCATCATCGATCCCAATTTTGTGATTCGCGCCATGGAAGTCCTGACGCCTGAAGTCGGTCGCAACCCCAATGAACTGACCCGCCAGATTAAAGCTTTCCAGCATGTGATGGCAACCGGCGAAGTGACGCCTTCCGGCTGGGAACCCGGCGACGCCACCCTGACTCCAGGCCCCGATCTGGTCGGAAAAGTCTGGACTGTGTGGAAGCCGTAACTGATTTTCGGGATGCAGAGACGACCCCCAAAGGCGGAGCGGTTGCCCGCTCCGCCTTTTGTTTTATGGCGAGCGTTCATGAATCGTTTGAGCATTTCGTTGATTACATTGGCCGTTTTGATGACGATATCCCTATCAGGATGTGTGCAGACGCCGCCGCTGCCGGCAACCATCCCGCCCACTGCGTCGTCCCCAATTGTGACGCTTTTGCCCACCTGGACGCAGGCGCCCTCAGTTTATCCCACGGCCACGGCGACATCACCGCCAACTGCCACGCCCACGGCAACCCCCATTCCTACATCCACGCCCGTCCCC
>WGCR01000194.1 GCA_015493675.1 Anaerolineae bacterium | reverse complement strand
GACTCCAGTACTAAAAACTAAATAGCTCCCTCGCCCGCTCCAGGGCCGCGGCCAAAACATCCACCTCTTCCGGGGTGTTGTAGATGTAGAAACTGGCCCGAGTGGTAGCGGGGATGCCGTAGCGGTCATGGATGGGCTGGGCGCAATGATGGCCAGCGCGCACGGCCACGCCCTGCATATCCAGCACCGCGGCCACATCGTGCGGATGCACATCGGCCAGGGTGAAGGCCAGCAGGCCCCCGCGGCGCTCCGGGCCCGGCCCGATGATGCGCAGACCCTCGATGGCGGAAAGCCGCTGCCAGGCGTAGTGGGTGATCTCCATCTCATGCTGATGCACCCAATCCATGCCCAGGGCGTCCAGATAATCGACGGCGGCGCCAAAAGCGATAGCCTCGCCAATAGCGGGCGTGCCCGCCTCGAACTTCAGCGGCGCGTCCTCCCACGTGCTGTGATCCATGAACACTTCGCGGATCATCTCGCCGCCGCCCATGAAGGGAGGCATGGCGTCCAGCAAGGCTCGCTTGCCATACAACGCGCCGACGCCGGTGGGCCCCAGCATCTTGTGGCTAGAGATCGCCAGAAAATCCACATCCAGAGCCTGCACGTCGGTGGGGAGATGCGGGACGCTCTGAGCGCCATCCACCACAGCGATGGCTCCCACCGCGTGGGCCTTGGCGGTCAACTCCGCCACCGGGTTGATGGTTCCCAGCACGTTGGACATGGCCGTGAAGGCGAAGACTTTGGTGCGCCCGGTCAGCAGGCTATCCAGGGCGTCATAATCCAGCTCGCCGGCATCGGTGACAGGCGCATAGCGCAGGGTGGCGCCGGTGGCCTGGGTCACCAACTGCCAGGGCACGATGTTGGCGTGATGTTCCATCTGCGTGATCAGCACCTCATCGCCCGGGCGCAGATTGGCCCGACCCCAGGCGTTGGCCACCAGGTTGATGGCCTCGGTGGCGTTGCGCACGAACACGATCTCTTTGGAGCTGGCCGCGTTGATAAAGCGAGCGACCTTGAGCCGGGCCTGTTCATATTCGGCTGTGGCCCGCTCGGCCAGGGCATGGATGCCGCGATGCACGTTGGCGTTATCCTGCCGGTAGTAGCGGGCCAGCGCCTCGATGACCTGTTGCGGTTTCTGTGAGGTGGCGGCGCTATCGAGATAAACCAACGGCTTGCCGTGCACCTGCTGGTTAAGTATGGGGAAGTCGGAGCGAATGGTGGACATGGGGATTGTGGGGGTTGGGTATTGGGTATTGGAGATATTTGGTATTGGATAGTGGGTATTGGGTGATGGCGAGAGGCAATGAGTGATGATCAATGATTAAAGATTAAAGGTGGTAACGATACAGGCCACGGCGAGAAAACTCCCGCCGAAGCAATGTCGGCTTTTTATGCTGCCCCACGTCATGCGTAAAACGTCAAACATCAGGCCGTTATCGCCAAAGTTGTGTCCTGCACTGAGCCATGACATCGTTACAGCAGTGTGACTTTTGACGCTTGACGTTTTACGGTCTTGATATGTCGCCTGTTGGCGGCTCTAACCTTCAAGGTTCGACATGTGAGCTGTATAGTCACTAAAAATGATTTCGACATGGTTGCGCTTTAATCATTAATCATCAATCTTTGATTTTCATCCGAGTGGACGATAGCGGGCAAGAATATCCAATATCCACTGCCCACTATCCAATTTTACTCGATTCCAACGCGGTGGGCGATTTCTGCTTCCAGCTTGGCGCGCACGCCGGGCACAGGCACGCGGTTGATGACTTCTTCGAAGAAGCCCTGCACGATCATGCGCTTGGCGGTCTGGCGGGAAAGGCCGCGGGCCATGAGATAGAAGATGTACTCCTCCGGCACTTTGGCGCTGGTGGCGCCATGAGTGCAGCGCACATCATCGGCCGAGATCTCCAGGCCCGGGATGGAATCGGCGCGGGCGTGATTGCTAAGCAGGAGATTGTCGTTCTTCTGGTAGGCGTCGGTGCGTTGGGCGTCGTGCAGCACGTGGATCATGCCCTGATACACCGAGCGGGCGTGATCCTCCAGCGCTCCTTTGAACAACAGGTCGCTGGTGCAGCGGGGTTCTTTGTGATTTTGATTGGTATGGTGATCCAGATGCTGGCGATCCTGTGGGAAATAAAGCCCCAGCAGCTCGCCATGCCCGCCCGGCTCATCCATATCCAGATCAATCCAGACCTTGCTGAGTTTGCTGCCCCAACTGGCCTGAAGCTGACGGTAGAGAGCATCGCGGCCCACGGAGGCGCGCTGGGTGGTGAAATTCCACGCGGTCTCGTCCAGATTTTGCAGGCGCAGATAGTGCAGGCGGGCCGCCTGTTTGACGAATATCTCGGCCACGCTGTCACTCATGCCCTGCCGGGCGCCGACAAAATCTTCGACGACGACAGCTTCGCTGTTTTCTTCACCAACCAGCAGGCTGTGATGCAATCCGGCCAGGCCTTCGCCTTGTATGACGAGCACCTGCAAGGGCTTTTCGATGACGACGTTGCGAGGCGCATAGAGAAACGCGCCATTTTGCCACAAAGCGTAGTGCAGGGCTGTGAATTTATTCTCCTTCGCCCGCACCAGTGCGCTGAGGTGCACCTGCACCAGCTCGGCGTCCTCTTGCAGGGCGCTGCGCAGATCGGTGAAACGGACGCCCTTCTCCACCAGAGCATCGTCCAGCTCCCGATAAATCAGCGCTCCATCCTGCAGGATGAGCACGCCGGCGCTGTCGATCTTCTCCAGCTCCTGGCGCAAATGTTCGGGCAAAGCCTGACGAGAGGGGAACCGGGCGGCGTCTGCGGCAGGCAGATGATAATCCGCCAGGTTGAAGCCGGTGAGACGGGTGCGCCGCCAGGTTTCTTCTTTGTAGGTGGGCCAGGGTAACGATTCGAAGGTCTCCCAGGCGATGAGCCGGGCGAATCGCAGCCATTCGGGCTCGTTGTAACGTTTGCTGAGCCGCCGCACCGCGGCGACCGATATTTTTTCTTTTGATTTCGTCATTGTTGTCATAGGTGTTCCTCTGGGTTAGGTGCGACGCACCTCCATCCCGCCGTTCTTGCGGCTGCAAGGCCGTGCCGAAGATAGCGTTCAGGCGCTGGCTGGCGGCTGCTTCAGGTGCGTCGCACCTTTTCTTTTAGCCGATGCTTCCTTCCATTTGCAATTGGATGAGGCGGTTGAGCTCCACCGCGTATTCCATGGGCAGCTCCTTGACCAGGGGCTCGATGAAACCGCCCACGATCATGCTGGTGGCCTCGTCTTCGCTGATGCCGCGGCTCATGAGGTAGAAAAGCTGCTCTTCATTGATCTTGCTTACCGACGCCTCATGTCCAACCTCCACATCATCCTCGGCGATCTCGATATAGGGATAGGTGTCGGAGCGGGAATCGGGATCGAGCAGGAGCGCATCGCAGACCACCTGTGATTTGGAGCCATGCGCGCCGGGCGTCACCTTCAGCAGGCCCCGATACGAGGCCCGACCGCCATCCTTGCTGATGGATTTGGAGATAATTTTGGAGGAGGTGTTGGGCGCGGCGTGGATCACCTTGCCGCCCGCATCCTGCACCTGGCCCTTGCCGGCAAAAGCCATGCTCAGCACCTCGCCATGGGCGCGCTCACCCAGCATAATCACGGCCGGATATTTCATGGTGATGCGGGAGCCGAGATTGCTGTCCACCCATTCCATGGTGGCGCCTTCGTAAGCCAGCGCCCGCTGGGTGACCAGATTGAAGACGTTATTGGACCAGTTCTGCACGGTGGTGTACCGCATACGCCCGTTTTTCTTGACGATGATCTCGATGACGCCGCTGTGCAGGCTGTTTTTGTCGTAGATAGGCGCGGTGCAGCCCTCGATGTAGTGAATGCTGGCGCCTTCATCCACGATAATCATGGTGCGCTCAAACTGGCCCACGGCCTCGGCATTGATGCGGAAATAGGCCTGCAAGGGGATATCCAGCTTGACGCCCGGGGGCACATAGATGAATGAGCCGCCCGACCACACGGCGCTGTTCAGAGCCGCAAATTTATTGTCGGTGGGAGGCACCACAGTGGCGAAGTATTCACGAAAGAGATCGGGGTGATGCTTGAGGCCATCCTCGATGCTGAGGAAGATGACGCCCAGTTTCTCCCATTCCTTTTTCAAGGAATGATACACCATCTCGGACTCGAACTGCGCGCCCAGCCCGGCCAGGAACTTGCGCTCGGCCTCGGGCACGCCCAGTCGATCGAAGGTGTCGCGGATGTACGCGGGCACGTCATCCCAGTCGCCGGAGCTTTCTTCCTCGGTGGGCTTGATGTAGTAATAAATATCGTCGAAATCGATTTCGCTCAAGTCCGGGCCCCAGTTGGGCATGGGCTTGGAGAGGAAGATATCCAGAGACTTGTGGCGGAATTCCCGCATCCAGTCGGGCTCTTCCTTCAAATCGGAGATTTGATCGACCACAGCATGATCCAGCCCCTTGCGGGCGATATAGGCATATTCCGTCTCCGACTTCCACCCGTATTCATACTCATCTTTCAATCCTTCCAGCGCTTTACGATCAGCTTCTGTTGCCATGTTTCTGTCTCCTGTATCGAATTATTGCCGGGCAGCCAGTTCGGCCAGATGATTTTCGATCCAGCCATAGCCATTCTCTTCCAGCATTTCAGCCACCTCGGGCCCGCCGGTAAGCACGACGCGACCATCGTAGAAGACGCTGACTTTCTCGGGCTTCACGTAATCGAGAATGCGCTGATAATGGGTGATGAGCAGTGCGCCCATGCCCCCGGCCACCAGTTTGTTGATGCCGTCGGAGACCACGCGCAGGGCATCGATGTCCAGGCCCGAGTCGCTCTCATCCAGGATGGCGATCTTGGGCTGGAGCATGGCCATTTGCAGCACCTCGCCCCGCTTCTTCTCGCCGCCGCTGAAGCCGTCATTCAGGTAACGGCGGGCAAAGGCCCGATCCACGTTGTAGCGGTCCATCTTCTCGAAGAGCTCTTTGCGAAACTCGCGCATGGGCATCAGTTCTGACCCCACTTCTCTGAGCTGGCCGGTGCGCGCCATCTCCTCTTTGGCTCGATCCTTGTAGCCGCGCACGCTGCTGACTGCGGCCCGCAAGAAATTGGCGAAACTGACGCCGGGAATGGCCACGGGATATTGAAATGCCAGGAAAATGCCCAGCTTGGCCCGCTCATCGGGGGCCAGATCCAGGATGCTTTCGCCGTTGAAGAGGATATCGCCACTGAGAACCTCATAATGCGGATGTCCGGCGATGACGTAGCCCAGGGTGCTCTTGCCCGAGCCATTCGGGCCCATGAGCGCGTGCACTTCGCCCTGGCGGATGGTAAGCGTCACGCCTTTGAGGATTTCCTTGCCTTCAACTGCGGCGTGCAGGTCTTTCACTTCAAGCACTGCGGTCATAATAGATTACAATCTCCTTTGAAATGAGATGATACTACGAGTTGCGGTAACTGCTAACGTACCCAACTTTAAACCTCAAAAAGGCACGAAGGGAAAAATAAAGAAAATACTTCGTGTCTTCGTTATCCTTCGTGTCTTCGTGGCAAAAAGTGGTGATGAGACCTTAGTAGTTACGAGTTGCGACTCGTTTGTTTGAGAGGTTATGGGGACACTGACGGAATGTCAGAATGGTGTGATTCCGATGCCTGCCGGGCCGCTTCGCGGCGTACGATGAAGGAGCAGCGATGATGCCCGTCCACGATGCGATCCACCAGCTCGACGTCCGCATCCAGCACCTGCGAGAGCATCTTCTGCTCCATCTCACAGATCTCCTGATGCGCGACGGCCAGTTCATGATAGGGGCAATTGTATTCGTGCAGGAGGATAACGTCCTCCTCGACATTTGTATCGGACATGATGCCGCGGGCGTCCAGCAACGCCGAGAAAGTTTTCACCCGCTCCTGCAATGCCAGGCCGCGCATCTGGTGCTGATACTGCCCGGCCATGCGCTCTCCCACCCGATCCAGCAGGCGCTGCACCACCTCCAGGCCCTGATCGGCCAACAATTCATCATAGAGCGATAGGGCCAGGTTCTCGCATTCGCAAGCGAAAAGATGGCGCACGTTCTCTGTCAGGGCGTAGACTTTGCCCGGGCGTCCGCGTCCCCCCGAATGCGCCCGCGTGGCCTCGATCAGCCCATCCGCCAGGAGATTCTGCAATTGCTGGCGGATGGCCGTATCGCTGACGCCCAGAGCGCGGCGCAGCTCCTTGATGTCCATGGAGCCGTTGCGCTGCAACAGTTTGATGATCTGACCGCGAGGGGAGTCATCGAGACGATGATAGAGCGTGCTCATAGGGAAATCGACATGAAACAGGTGTGGATGAGACCGGAGTATAGCACGCTCGCATCACAATGTCAAATTTTCCCTATGAAAATAGTGAAAAATAAGAAGCGCCGCGCCCCCATTGAATTTCCTCCCGGTTTCTGCTATACTGATGTTATCAATCCTACAATTCAATAATAACACATTTTCATTACACAAATTTACTATCGGGCAAAGCGCTGACAGATTTTATCGGCGCTCACACAACGTTCAACTAAATATACACTGGAGGAAAATCATGAAGCACCGGCATCCGCCACCCTTTCTCAGCGGTGTAAATCGACGCGCCCTGGGAATTATCAGCGCACTCGCGGCATTGCTCATATTGGCGCTCATCGCACAACTGGCTTTGATGCATCATGCACTGGCGCAGGAGGGAGAAGATTGGGGAGATGCACCCGAACCGCCCTATTCCACCACGATGGCTTTCAACGGCGCGCATCACTTGATTCTTCCCGGCTTTTCCCTGGGACCGACCGTTGATTCGGACCCGGATGGACAACCCACGCTTCCGGCTGATGGGGATGATGTTCTGGATGGCAGCGACGATGAAGATGGCATCACCTTTCAATCGGCATTGATTCCGGGATTGCAAACCTGCATCGACGCCACCCTGACCAACACGGCAGGCGTTCAGGGAGCCTTTCTCGATGGCTGGATCGACTTCAATGCCAATGGCATGTGGGAACCGCACGAACATCTTTGGAACAACACCAGTCAACCGTTACTTGCGGGCAGCAATATCTTGTGCTTCGATATACCGGCAGGAGCCAGTCGCGGGCAGACATACGCCCGCTTCCGCCTGAGCGACGGCGGCGGCATGATGCCAGACGGCCCTGGCCCTGTAGGAGAGGTGGAAGATTACCAGGTGTACATTGAGTTCACCAAATGGGATCAACCGCCCACCAAAAAAAATCCGGAGGACGAATGTTATTGGGGCTGGGATGAAGTGTCGATTTACGGTGACGGCGTCGAGGGAAACCCCGGATTTCCTATTGTAGCCGATGATTGGGAGTGCCGCGATGAACGCCCGATCACAGACATCCACTGGTGGGGCTCTTATGAAGGATGGTATGACCAGGAATTCCCCCCCGGGCCGCCGCCTCCCCAATATCAGCCGACGCAATTCCACATCGGCATCTGGACAGATGTGCCCGCCAATCCTCCGGAAGATCCTTTCAGCCATCCCCTAGAGCTTATCTGGGACAGCATCGTGAATCTGTCAGATGTCAATGAAAAAGCAGCGGGCTGCGATAATTACACGACGATGCAGTCTCCCGACACCTGCTTTTACTACGAATACAAAATTCCTCCGGAGGAATGGTTCATTCAGAATCCCGGCGATCACATTTATTGGCTCAGTATTTCTGCGATCTATCCGGGCAATGAGCCGCCCCAACAATATCTGTGGGGATGGAAAACCCGAAAACCTGAGTGGAATGACGATGCCGTCCGCATTTTCATCCCTGACGCTCCCAAGATCAATGATCCATACATAGACGGCGAGCCTATCGAGACTCAGGAAGAAGGCTCCTGGGACACCTCCTTCGTGCTGACCTCCTTGCCCACCGAACCCCAGGCCCCCATCCTGAGTATTGCAATTACCAACACAGTGAATGCAAAACTTTCATGGCCGCACGTCCAAACGGACATCGCAGGCAATCCCATCACCGTCAATCGCTACTACATCTATCGAGATACGTCGCCCTACCAGGCTCCCACCGCTACGTTGCTAACGACTATTGACGGCCCCTTCGTCCCGGCAGATGTGACCCATATCGATTCTGGCGCTGTCGGCAATGCCAGCCAGAACTACTATTATTACGTGCGGGCCGCTGTCACAGACAACTACGGCGGCGACATCCTGTCCGCTTTCTCCAATCATGTCGGGGAATTCGATTTCACTTTGGTTCCGGGCAGCTGATCCTCATACCGCTTCCATAGCGAAGGGCGATTGTCAGTTGACGACCGCCCTTTTTTTCAGCCCCAACCGGATTTTGTGGGGTTCCGGAGGTCAAAAAGCAATCGGATCAACAGGAATTTAGAGTCTGT
>WGCR01000193.1 GCA_015493675.1 Anaerolineae bacterium | reverse complement strand
TCTCGGGCGATGGCTGTACCAACAGCCCCCGCGCCGATAATGGTTACGTCGTAGGTTGTTTGCATCGATGGTTTTTTCCTTGTCGGCGCCAGAGAGTATGCTTCAAAATCAAAAGGTCATGAAGCATGAATTGGGGAGTGGGGCGCTTTGGTTGATCCCTGAATCTCTCATCAACGATTTTTCGGCTTCAGTCATCTGCCTGCAAGTTATCAAGAGCCTGTTGCCAGAGCTGGCCCGAACCGGTGAAGAGGTTTTCGGGGCCGACGGTGCGGGCGGCAAAGATGATGCGGTCGCCGCGGTAGATGTCATGGGCGAATTCGAAGGGAACATTATCTGCGGTGAATGCCTGACGCCGGATTTCCAGCGTGGGCAAATCCAGGGCGACGCCCATGATCTCCGCCCATTCTGCGTTGAGCATGGATATCTCCAGCTCCTGGACTGAGCCCGCAGGCTCCACCGAGAAGTATTTGCGCAGAATGCCGTAGATGGAATCGGTGAGATTGAAATCCAGCAAGTCGGGAAAGACGCGGGCGGGAAAGTAGGAATCTTCTACTGCGATGGGTTCGTCATTGGCTGTGCGCAGGCGCACGATGTGATAGGCTTCATCCGCTTCGTTTAGCGCCAACGCCCGGATCACCTGGGGCTCCAGGGCCGTGAAGGGCAGTTTTTCGGCTACGATAAGCCGGGCGCCGGGACGCACGCCTGCTTCGCGCAACTGCTGGTGCAGGCCGCCGGGCGAGCTGAGATCGAACCGGAATTTGGGCTGCGCCACATAGGCCCGGGCGCGGTTGCGCCGCACGATGAGCCCGCGTTGCACCAGGATGTTGATGGCGGCCCGCGCGGTCATGCGGGAGACGCCATAGCGTTCCGCCAGCTCGCGCTCGGAAGAGATGCGGGAATCAGCAGGCAGGACGCCCGCCTCTATCTCTTCTGCGATCTGCTCCGCCACCCGTCGATAAATCGGACGTGTCGATGTTCCATTGTCAGGCATTGCAGCAAGGGGCTCCTTTGGATCAATGCGTTGCTGCGAAGGGGTGCAGATCTTCTGAGGCCAGCACGCGTACGGTATGGGTGATGAGACGCTGCTCAGGCGTCCAGTAGTGCAGGTGATAGCCTGGAGCATCCAGGATGAAGGCGGAGGGCAGCTTCATGGTGAGATCGAGGAACAGCCTCATGCCCATGCTGGGGGCTGTGCTGACCACCACGCCGCGCCATTGCGTGAGAGAAGAGAGATGGATGTGCCCGGCCAGGATGCGCTGCACCTGGGGATGTTTTTCCAAAACTGCGGCCAAACGTTCGGCGCCATCGAAGCCATCGACATCGGTTTCGATGACGCCGAATTTGACCGGCGGGTGGTGCATGAAGAGGCAGGTGGGCTGATCCGGCTTTTCGCACAACCGCTCATCCAGCCAGGCTGCCTGCTCCTGACTGATTTCTCCCCCGGGCGCGCCGGGAAGGGTGCTATCCAGTCCGATCAAGCGTAAATCATTGCCTTCGATGACATAGTTGATGAACGACTCTGAAACCGCAGGACAGGCGCTGGGGCCAAAGGTTGCCAGCAGCGCCGCCCGGTCGTCGTGATTGCCGGGGATGACATACCAGGGCGGCGTCAGCTCGCCGAGAATGGCGGCCGCATGGGCCATCTCCTCGGGCAGGCCGTTGTTGGTCACGTCGCCGGTGACCAATACGAGATCGGGTTGGGACGAGAGCTGGTTGATGTGGGCCACGCATCGGGCCAGATGTTCCGCCATGGGGGCGATGCCGAAGGTTTTTTGGCCCCATCCTTCGATGTGGGCGTCGCTGAGTTGGGCGATGAGCATGGGGTGGTCAAAAAGGGGTGAGTGGGCAGGGCGATGCGGTTGGCGTCGACTCACCTGACAGGCTCCTGGCCGCGATGGGCGGACCCTGTCAGGTTGGGGGGAGCGGAGAGATTCCTCTATCAGGCATTGTCGTCCTTCTGGAAGGAGAAGGCGAGGATGCCCAGAACGCCCGTGACGATCATCAGCAGTACGCTGACTGCGTTGATCTCGGGAGAAATGCCGAAGCGCAGGCGGGAGTAAAGGATGATGGGAACAGTCGGGTCGGAGCCGATGAGAAAGTAGGTGGTGTTGAAGTTCTGGAAAGAGAAGAGGAAGGCGATGATAGCTGCTCCCACCACGGCCGGGGTGAGAAAGCGCAGGGTGATGTGCATGATGGCGTTGGCGCGGGTGGCGCCCAGGTCCATGGCCGCCTCTTCTAACGAGGGATCGAAGCGTTTGAGACGGGCGGTGATGACCAGGGTTGTGGTCGTGGCCACAAAGCTGACCTGGCCCAACACGACCAGCCAGAAGCCCGGACGCAGAAATATCCCCGCCCCGGGGCTCAGGGCTTGATCCAGCCAGTTGGCAATGCTGTGCGAGAATGCCAGGATGGAGGTGCCCAGCACCACGCCGGGAACCACCAGCGGCCCCAGCATCAGCATATACAGGAATTCTCTGCCGACAAATTTTTCTCGCACAAAAAGGAAGGCATTATTGACGCCCAGGATGACCGAAATGATAGTGACGGCCGCAGCCACTTTGAGACTGGAGACGATGGCGGCCATCATGCGGGCGTCATCGAACAGGCCCACGCGGTCGGGCGTGCTCGATTTGAACCAATCCAGGGTGAATCCCTGCCAGGGAAAGGAGGCGGCGGGATTGTCGTTGAAGGCCAGGATGGTGACGATGACCAGCGGCCCCAGGGTGAAGATCAGAATCAGGATGACGTAAAAATAGAACAGCGCCTGACTGATAGAACGGGAATTTTTTGATGAAGCATACATTTACATCGCCTCCGTCAAATCCTGCTTGGTGATCTTGAGGAC
>WGCR01000192.1 GCA_015493675.1 Anaerolineae bacterium | reverse complement strand
TGCAGCAGGTCTGTGGCGTCGGGAACGGTGGCAAATTGCGCATCGGTTGCGCCCACCATGTTCAGGTAGATCACGGCGCTGGGATGGCGTTCCTCGATGAAATGCCGGGCCCCGGAGGATTCATCCCAGGCGGCCAGGCCCGCGTCCGCTTCGCCATCCAGAAAAAGCAGCCAGACGCGCAGTTGCAGCCGGGATGTATCCAGCGCCCGGGCCAGCTCCAGCAGCGTTGCCACGCCCGAAGCGCCATCGTTGGCCCCCAGCGTGGGCTGACTGCGGCGGGCGGGGTCTGAGTCCCGGTCGGAGCGACTGCGGGTGTCGTAGTGCGTGGCGATGATCAGCAGCGGGCCCTCGCTGCCGGCCATGCCGGCCACATTGCGCAGTTGCTTGCTGCCCACAGCATACTCCTCCGCAGCGGTCTCCCAACCCTGACGCTGCAATTGCTCCAGGATCATATCCGCAGTGCGCCAATCTTCGGGCGAGCCCGCGGGCCGCGGCCCGATGTCACACTGATCCTGGGCCAGGGCCAGGGCCCGCTCGCCATCGAAGCCATTCTGGGGCCCGACCTGCTGACTGGGCAGCAGCCCCCATCCCAGCCAGGCCAGATAGCCCAGGGCCAGCGACAGGGCGAAAAGCGTGGCAATCTGCGGCCAGCGCTGCAAACGATCCATTGTCTACTTGCGATCCTTCCCGCGCAATTTCAACCGGATAGGCGTTCCCTCGTAAGGATAACGTTCGCGGATTTTGTTTTCAAGATAACGCAAGTAGGTAAAATGTACGGCCCGCGGATCATTGACGAAAAAGACGAAGGTGGGCGGATCCACCGCTGCCTGGGTCACATAATAAAAGCGAGAGCGACGGCCCTTGAAAGTCTTGGGAGGCGATGCGGCGATGGCGTCCTGCAGCAGGCGATTGAGTTCGCCCGTGCTCAGACGCATCTCCCGCTCCTCTTTCACCCGCAGCGCCGTAGGCAGAATCTGATTGACGCGCTGCCGGGTCAGAGCCGAGAGATAGAGCACGGGCACGTAATCCAGGAATTTCAACTCCTGCCGCAACTCCTTGTTGTATTCGGCCATGGTGTGCGTATCCTTCTCGATAGCGTCCCATTTGTTGATGACAATGATGAGACTGCGGCCCTCTTCCAGAATGTAGCCGCCGATGTGCGCATCCTGGGCGGTGACGCCCTCGGTGGCGTCCAGCACCAGCAACACCACATCGGAGCGGCCAATGGCCCGCAACGCCCGCATCACGCTGTATTTTTCGATGCCGCGCTCGATGCGCCCGCGGCGGCGAATGCCGGCAGAATCGACGAGAACGACTTTTTTGCCCTCCCAGGTCAATTCTGTATCCACCGCATCGCGGGTGGTGCCTGCAATATCACTGACGATAGCGCGCTCCTGGCCCAGCAAGGCGTTGAGCAAAGAGGATTTCCCCACATTGGGACGCCCCACGATGGCGATATGCAGCACATCCTCATCCTCCTCCGCCACTGGCATTTTAGGCAAATGCTGGACCACGATATCCAGCAGATCGCCGGTGCCTGTGCCATGGTAGGCCGAGATGGGATGTGGATCGCCCAGGCCCAGGGCGTAAAATTCCAGGGCGTCCATGCGGCGCTTGGCGTTATCCGCCTTGTTGGCAGCCAGGATGACGGGCTTGTCAGTGCTGCGCAAGAGCGTGGCCACCTCTTCGTCCGCGGCCGTCAGCCCCTCTTTGGCGTCCACCAGAAAAATGATGACATCCGCTTCATCGATGGCCAGCTCGGCCTGGGTGCGGATTTCGGTGACAAAGCCTTTGGAGGCCGAAGCCAGGGGGTCCATCAACGATTGGGCATGGCCGCTGCGTTCTTTCATGGGCTCAATGCCGCCCGTGTCGACAATGACAAAAGGAACGCCGGTCCATTCGGCGTCGCCGTAAAGACGATCGCGCGTGGTGCCGGGCAGGTCTTCGACAATGGCCTGCCTTTCGCCGACGAGGCGATTGAAAAGCGTGGATTTGCCCACGTTGGGACGGCCCACCAGGGCCACGATAGGTTTGGGTGTATGTTTGCTCATAGGGGATGACAGATGTGTCCAACAAGTGTGTCAAACAAGGTTGAGTCCACTGCAAAAAGATCATTTCACCACGGAGACGCGGAGAACACGGAGAAAATCGTGGTCGTTCACGGAGAAAAAATGTCTCCAAACCTTACCATCTTCTTCCTCCGTGCATTCTGCGCCTCTGTGTTGAAGTTTTTTTTCAGTAGAGCCAAGATTGAAAAATTGGGCAGCCAGCGCGCACTGGCTGAATGGTTGTCAGGGAGAAGGGGTTGCCGCGGACGTCGGTGTAACCGTCAGCGTGGGAACGGGCGAGACGGCTTTCAACACCGGCTCGGTGGGCGTGGCTGTGGGCGTGGGCTTGATGATGATGGTCACTTGCACGGCCTCGGGCAGGACGGTTTGCACGGTGATGCCCTCGGGCAGCACCAGGATGGGGATGGCGTTGTGGGCGCCCACATCCAGCCCCGAAAGATTGAGCACCGCCCTCACATTGACATCGGCAGTCAGCGATTGCAGCTTGGGCAGCGGGCCCTGCAAAATCACATCGATGGTTTCGGGCGAGACGCTCTCCACTGCCAGTTCGGGATCCAGACCCTGGATGACCGGACGCAGCGTCATGGTGAGACTGCCCTCGATGGGTTCGATGCGCACATGCACGACCACGGCCTGTGCACCCACTGCGGCCACCGATTCGGGCAAGACGATGGGGACGCGCTCCTCGATATCCTCGGTGGCCCCGCTGATATCAACCGGCACGGTCTCGACAAAGGGCGGCATGCCGTTCAACGTATCGGGATCGCCGAAGAGGGTGACGGTGGTGGGCACGACGGTGATGCCGGTGATGCGGTAATTGGCTGCGGGTTGGCCCTGGATTTTGGGCAGCACGGTCTTCTCGGCGAATCCCTGCCGCTGTTCGATGGGCACCAGCACCGAAACGGTGGGAGGCTCCACCTCCAGGCCCGAGACCAGCAGGCCGTAGGCGTCGCGCAGGGTGACGAAGTCGGTGATCTTGATATCCTTGCGCGCATCCGCCAGACGCACAGCAATCTCCGCCCGCGCCACCTTCTCCACTTTGGGCTCCGGGCCTCTGATCAGCACAGTGGTGGGCGTGATAATGGGCGTGGAGGCGATAAATCCAAAGGGAGGATTGCCGAGGAAGTTGGCGACCACCGACACCTCTTTTTCCACCTTGCGCACGAGCTGCACCACCACCGCTTCGGGATAGACATTCAGGACTTTGACGCTGGGAACATTGGATTGGACGACGATGGGGGTCTCCTGCGAACCAGGCCCGGCCTCGGATAGATCGATGGTGGCGGTGAAATCGGAGGGGGAGAGGGTGTTGAGAATGCCCTGGGGCCCGCGCACCCGAATATCCACCGAAGTCGGCAACGTGGGCTGCTGTTCAGCATAGACCAGGTCGGAAGGCAGATTTTTCACAGTGACCGGCACGCCGGAGATGAGGAGGGTGATGATGGGATTCTGTTGTTGCATGGCC
>WGCR01000191.1 GCA_015493675.1 Anaerolineae bacterium | reverse complement strand
GTCGCCGGAAAATTTGTCGCGTGGCAGGCGGCCCACGCCCGGCGCTGAAGTCGCCGGGCTACAAAACGACGCCGGGTGAACCCGGCTTTGGGGGGGGTCTCTCAGCCGCAAAAGCCCCGTTTACGGGGCGTTGTTCCTAGCCCGGAGGTGAACCTCCGGGGCATACGGCGTAAAACGCCCCAATTTGGGAACGCCCCTCTCGAAGCAAATATGCTGGCTCTGAATAAGGAGCAAAAAATCCCGGAGGGCTTCTGCTCATCCGGGATTTTAGTAAAAGGAACGACGCGTAGTCAGCTACCTGGCGATGATGTTTACCAGCCGTTTGGGCACGACGATGATTTTGCGGATGGGCTTGCCAGCAATCCATTTCTGCGCCCGCTCGCTGGCCAGGGCCAGTTTTTCCAGCGTGTCCTTGTCTGCATCGGCAGGAACGCGAACGCGATCCCGCACTTTGCCATTGACCTGGATGGCGATCTCCACCTCATCCTCTTTTGCCAGATCAGCATCGGCCTGGGGCCAGGGTTGCTGATGAATGCTGTACGACTTGCCCAGACGCTCCCACAGCTCCTCGCTGATGTGTGGCATGGCGGGCGCCATCATCAGCAGCAGGGTCTCGATGGCTTCATGCCAGGCGTCGGAGCCGTAAACGGGCGTCTCTTTGGCCGCAACCAGCGTGTTGGAAAAAGACATCAGCGCAGCAATCATGGTGTTGAACTTGAAATTATCGTAATCGCTGGTGACCTTCATCAGGGTCTGGTGCGTGGCCCGGCGCAGCTTGCGAATATCAGCTTTGCTGGCTTCGCCAGAGGTTGCGTTTTTGGGCGCATCCACCACCAATGACCAGACGCGATGCAAGAAGCGATGCACGCCCTCGATGGCGCTGGGATTCCAGGGCCCGCCTTCGTTCCACGGGCCGATGAACATCAGGAATGCGCGCACGGTGTCCGCACCATATTTGCCCACATAGTCGTCTGGATTGACCACGTTGCCGCGGGATTTGGACATCTTCTCGCCGTCCGGGCCCAGGATCATGCCCTGGTTGAAGAGCCGCAGCATGGGCTCATCGAAATCCACCAGGCCCATATCGCGCAGGGCCTTGGTGAAAAATCGGGTGTAGAGCAGGTGCATGGTGGCGTGCTCGATGCCGCCGGTGTATTGATCCACGGGCAGCCAGTATTCGCCCAAGGCTTTGTCCCAGGGAATGTCGTCAGGGCTCAGAGTTTCGCCTTCTTTCCAGTAGGGCGAGACGTAGGCGTATTGATACCAGGAGGAATCCATGAAAGTGTCCATGGTGTCGGTCTCGCGCTGGGCGTCGGCGCCGCAGACGGGGCATTTCACATTGAGGAAGCCCTCGTGGTATTTCAGTGGACTTTCGCCCGAGGGCGTGAATTCCGCATCCTCGGGCAGAACCACAGGCAGGTCTTCGTAGGGCACGGGCACGACGCCGCAGTGAGGGCAGTGGATCATGGGAATGGGGGTGCCCCAATAGCGCTGGCGGCTGATGAGCCAGTCGTGCAGGCGATAGTTGATCTTGCGCTCGCCCGCGGCGCGCTCCGCCAGCCATTCGGCCACTTTGTCGAAGCTCTCGGGCCAGGGCGTGCCGGTGAAGGGCCCGCTGTTGACCATGACGCTGTTTTCCTTGACCTCGAAGGCCCGCTCCATGGCCGCTGCGGTGGCTGCGCTCCACGCGTTTTCATCCCCGGCCTCGTAAATCTCCTTCGAGACGATAACGATGGGCGTGGGCAGGCCGTACTTGCGGGCGAATTCGAAGTCCCGCTGGTCATGCGCAGGCACAGCCATGATAGCGCCGGTGCCATAACTCATCAGCACATAATCGGCGATGAAGATGGGCACGGGCTGGCCGTTGGCGGGATTGATAGCGTAAGCGCCGGTGAAGACGCCGGTTTTCTCGCCTGCTTCCTGCTGCCGCACCAGATCGCTCTTGCGGCTGGCTTCGGCTACATACGCGTCGACCTCGGCCTTGTGTTCGGGCGTCGCGATCTGCGCCACCAGGGGATGCTCGGGCGCCAACACTGCGAAGCTCATGCCAAAGACGGTGTCGGGCCTGGTGGTGAAGACCCGGAACCCCAGATGCTCCTGGCCCTGGATCTTCATCTCGAACTCAACGCCCTCGCTGCGCCCGATCCAGTTGCGTTGCAGGGTCTTGACGCGTTCGGGCCAATCCAGCGTCTCCAGGCCCGCCAGCAGTTCCTCCGCGTAGTTGGTGATGCGGAATTTCCACTGGGTCAGGTTTTTCATGATGACCGGGGTGCCGCAGCGCTCGCATTTGCCATCCCACACCTGTTCTCGGGCCAGGGTGGTGTTGCAGGTGGGGCAGAACTGCACGGGCGCTTCCTCGCGATAGGCCAGTCCCATGTCGTAGAACTTGAGGAAGAACCACTGATTCCACTGGTAATAGCCGGGCAAACAGGAGATGGCCTCGTGTTCCCAGTCGAACATGGTTCCCATCTGTCGCAACTGGCCGCGCATCCGTTCGATGTTGGCCATGGTCCATTTGTGGGGATGGATATTGTGTTTGATAGCCGCGTTTTCGGCAGGTAGGCCGAACGCATCGAAGCCGATGGGGAACCAGACATTCTTGCCGTTCATGCGGGCGTAGCGGGCGCCCGCGTCCGAGGGCGACATCGCGTACCAGTGGCCCGTGTGCAGGTCGCCGCTGGGATAAGGGAGCATGGTCAGGAAATACCATTTCTCCTTGTCCGGGTCCTCGACGCGCTTGTACAGCCCGGTCTCGGCCCATTTGTCCTGCCATTTCTTTTCGATGGATTGGGGATCGTAACGGTCGGTCATAAATTTGCCTCTAGAACATTAAGTCGAGCAAATCACTGAGTCGCGATTTTTTGTTTAGGCTGCTGCGTAATTTTTGAATCAAAGTCTTGTCGAAAATCACGAAGTATTTCATTTGCCAACCGTCGCCCTACATCTTTGGGGTTCTCGATCAAAGGAAGAGTTCCAGCAGGCCGATAATTTGGAATGTGTGTTCGGAAAACTTCTTCCACGTTCCTATATCTTTTGATTTTTTTGCGTGGCATCGTAACCTCCTTGATAGTACTTTGCCATAAATCGAGGATTGAGTTGAGCGTTAAAATAGTGTTTGTGCTTTATCCAAACAAAACCATCACCTTTTGAGATTACCGCAACATCTATTGGGCCACCGACGGTTTCTCTTTCATCACTAACTCTTCTTTTGAATTTCGTCAAGTTTACCATCGCCTCTGCAGTCGCAGCCAGTTCATCTTTAGGCAAAAAGGAAACGATACTGACTATTGGACCCCAGTAATGTTTCTTTTGCTTCTCACTCCATTCATCTCGGATGTCGTTGGCAACTTTCTGCAATATCTTTGATAGTTGATCCTCTGTCTTTGCATCAACTACAACATTCCTTTTTCTTAATCCATCAAAGATGATGGGCACGATCCCTTTAAACAATTCCATGGTAGATTGTTCGATCATTTCTTGCAGATAAGGATCAATTCCTTGCATGAAAGTGTCAACCATTTCTCTCTGAGCGAATGGGACTATCGATCCGGAAACGTTACTATCGATATTGATTTGTCTACGCTTTTGGGCAAGTGGACAGCCAGCAACCATTCCTTCAATCTGAAGCTCAATGAGTGATGGAAAATGCTCCTGGTCGCCAAAACCTGCTATGACAATGCCTGATTCAAAGCCAAAAATATCTCTCTGGATGACCTCAAATATGATGTTGATGAGGAGTTTATCTGTCTTAGGGGTTTTTGGTATGGTGCCAAAAGTGGATGCTATTGATTCTTTGACTACCTTGGTATATTGTTTTTTTGTGGTGTCGAGAAAGCCGTCTGGAAGTTCCTCTAACAATTTCCTTTCGGAAACACTTTTCATTGCTTGATCCACAACTCTTTCAAATTCATTTCTGACCCTATCTTCAGTCAAGTCCTCTTGGTACTCAGTCAGGTGTTTTTTGAGATTCTCTCGGAGAATAGAAAAATAAAAATCTGACACATGTTTAACGTAGTCTCTCTGCGCCTCTTCTGGAAACATTCGGCGTTCCTCTTTGAGGAAAGTAAGGAAGTGGTCCACATAATCAGACAGATGATCAAAAACTGTGTTTCCCAAACGGCTACGATAGATCTTGATTACCGTCTCCCATGGGACGTTTAGATAATTGGCGTTGCCATACACCATGACTCCCACTGGCGCTCTCTCAGCTAACTGAAACAATTTTTCAGCGGAAGTATATATTTTCCTTCCGTCAGGGCCTATCGTAACAGCGCTATCTGCCGCCAATGCGACGCCCAGTCTGTTGATTACACTCACTTCGGCAGTCATGTTTAATCCTTAAAAGATGGGAGTAAATGCTGGAAAACTAACAAGATAAAGATTAGGCATTCATTCACGAAGTCGGAAATTCTTCAAGATAAAGCTCTGTCGCCTCTGTGAGATTTTCGAGGGCTTCTTCGATGGCGTATCCCTGGCTGACAGTTCCTACTTCCGGGCATTCCGCTACGAATATATCATCTTCTCTATAAACGATTGCGGTAAATGTGCGCTCTTTCATGCTCGCCTCACTATTTTTGGCGCTGAGGTGACTGTCACTGCGGTGAAATTGTTAGAAATAGCTCACTTCGTGGCAAAATTAGCTCCGAACTTGGATGTTACATCTGCTCCCGCAGTGACAGTCACCTTTTTTTCAAGAAAACTTAGCGCCTTGGCGTCTTTGCGTGAGATGAACTTCTTGGCTCCGTTAATTTGGGGATGGGGTGGCAAAGGCTTCGCGCGGGGGGCTGAAAAGCTCGAGGAGTACGGTGGGTTCAAGGATGCGGGCCTCGTGTTCCACGCCGCCGGGAATGGCGTAGGAATCGCCCGGTTGCGCGATCCAGCTCTCTCCGGCCACGATGAACTGCACCCGGCCCGATTGCACGATGCCCACCTGCTCGTGGGGGTGGCTGTGCATGGGCACGACCACGCCCGCGTCCGCGGTGAACTCGCATAGCATCATCTTTTCGCCCCAGGCCAGGGTGCGGCGCACCAGACCGGGCAGCATTTCCACGGGCGTGGCGTCGTTACGGGAGATACGGGTCTGCATCATTCTTGATCGTAAACGTAATCCAGCCAGTTGTGTTCGTCGGGATAGCGGCCCGCAGTAATGTCGAAGAAGCGCTGCTGGATGGCTTTGGTGATGGGCCCGCGCGTGCCCGAGCCGACAGAAATGCGATCCACAGAGCGAATGGGCGTGACTTCGGCCGCTGTGCCGGTGAAGAAGAGCTCGTCGGCCAGATAAAGCATCTCGCGGGTGATGGTCATCTCTTTCACTTCGTAGCCCAGATCATGAGCGATGGTCTTGACCGCGTCGCGGGTAATGCCGCTGAGGATGGATGTGGCCAGAGGCGGTGTATACACCACGCCATCCATGACCATGAACAGGTTCTCGCCCGAGCCCTCGGCCACGTAGCCATGAATATCCAGGCTGATGGCTTCGTCATAGCCCAGATCGTGGGCCTCCATGGCGATGAACTGACTGTTGACATACTGGCCACCGATCTTGCCCAGAGGCGCGCCTACGCCCGACGGGGTGCGCCGCCAGGAGCTGACTGCCACATCCACGCCCTGATTGATGGCTTCCTCGCCCAGATAAGCGCCCCAGGGCACGGTGCCGATGATGACATCCACCGGACATTTTCGTCCATCTACGCCCAGGCTCTCGTAGCCGCGATAAATCAGCGGACGGATGTAGCAGGAATCCTGTTTGTTGGCCCGGATGCTCGCCTTGGCTGCTTCGATGAGCTCTTCCACGGTGTAAGGCGCCGGGGTGATGCGCATAATCTTGGCCGAATCCATCAGCCGGCGGAAATGTTCGTGGCTGCGGAAAATAGCCGGGCCTTTGGGCGTGTTGTAGGCGCGAATGCCTTCGAAAACGCTGGAGCCGTAATGAAGTGCGTGCGTAAAAACGTGAACATTCGCCTGATCCCAGGGAATCAGGTCGCCGTTCATCCATATCCAATCTGCTCGCATTGCCATAGTGATCACCTCATCGTGATGGGATGTATGAGTAAAGGAAGCTTGCGGCGTCATTGCCGTTCCCCTATATCATACACCAAAAAGGAGGTTTCAGTACAATACCTTCGCCAATCAGGCAGCTCTGGCCCGTGGGGGCCGATTATGAACGCTGCCTAATCGAGCGATAAAGCGAGTGATGCGTTGAAATAAAATAGGCTCCGGTTTTTGCGGAAGCAATTTCAATGTTTCCGAGGCGTAGAATTCGCCCCGGAAGTGCGTTTTCAAATCAAGCACGCCTGCTTGAGGCGATTCCTCTCGGAATGTCAGAAGGAGGTGTTGCGAAACGCTCACCATAAACAAGGAAAGCTGGATGGCGTTGGTGACGGCGGTCTGCTTCACCACCATGAAATCCTCCAGCCCCCAGAATTGTTTGGCATCGCGGAAGTTGAACTCGATCTGGAAGCGAAGTCGATAAAGGCGAATGAGTTTTTCCGCCGGCAGGTCGAGATCGGTGCTGAAGAGAACGACATGCGCCCGCTTGTGCGTAGCGAGGTGGGTCTTGACGATGATGACCACGTTCAGAGGCGCCGCAAAAGACTTGTGCAACATGACGGCCTGGTAGACGTCGGTGCGGACGCCCTTCTCGATCACGGAAGAGCGGAGATATTTGACCGGAATCGCCTCGTAATCGATCTTGTCGCCGTAGCGTTTGTTGGCGCCTCGCGGCTTCTGCGGGCCATCATACTGGAAGTAAAGGGCGGCATCGAAACGCAACTTGGAGATGAGGTGCAGCCCCGTCTTCAATACCATTTGGGCGGCGTTGTTATTGCCAAAATGGCCGTCCATAGCAATGTAGCGTAAGGAGATGAGCCCGCCGACGGTTTGCAAAACCTGGCGGATCATCTTGTCTATCCGTTCCAGCTCCGGCGTCCATTCGACAACGGTCTTATCCTTGTTTTTACTGCCTTTCGGCCGACCACGTTGCTTCCGGCCTTTGGCTGACTTCTTTTTCTTCTTCGGCTTCGCCTTGGCCTGAGACCTCTCCGCTTCGCTTTTAATGACCTGCTCCACCAATATCGGCGTAGCCGTTCCTTCCTCGACGTCGAGCAGCGCCAAGGCAAACAGGGCCAGGCCTCTTACTGGCTTACCGAAGATGGATGAAAAGAAACGATCCAGGCCGTGCGTCTTCTTCCCTGCTTTGGTCACAACGCTCTCGTCTCCGAGAAGGATATATTCATGCTCCGGAGCATGAAGGTGGCTCTTGAAAAACAACCAGAACAGGGTTGACCAGGGCAGCTCCGTGCGGAAAAAGCGCTGAATCGTGCGATAGCTGCCTCCTTTATCCGTCCAGCGAGAGAGCCCCAGCATGGTGACCCGGCCGCTCGACCGCAGCATAGCGGTGATAATGAGGGCCATCTGCCGCAGGCTCGTCTTGGAAAGCGTTTGTTCGAAAATGGCTAAAAGTGTGGTAATCTTTGGCATGAGTGGTGTGAATGGAGATGAGAAACCATTTGGTCGTGATTTCTCCCATTCTATTCACCCACTCACTTTTTCCTACTTTTTGGCGAAGGTATTGATG
>WGCR01000190.1 GCA_015493675.1 Anaerolineae bacterium | reverse complement strand
GGCCATGCAGATCGAGCACGGGCCGGGCGGACTGCGTTTCGAGGTGGCGGGCCGGGGGTGGCGGCTGCGAATCGAGATGCCGCTGATGGGCCTGTTCAACGTTTACAATAGCCTGGCCGCCATCGCCGTCGCCCGGGTCATCGGCCTGGATGATGCGGCGATTCGGGAAGGCCTGGCCCAAGCGCCCGCGATTCCCGGGCGTATGGAGCGGATTGACCGAGGGCAGGATTTCATTGCCATGGTTGATTTTGCGCATACGCCTTTCGCC
Organism: Anaerolineae bacterium; assembly: GCA_015493675.1. Classification (GTDB taxonomy): domain Bacteria; phylum Chloroflexota; class Anaerolineae; order J102; family J102; genus M2005. The sequence continues at coordinate 13,560 of WGCR01000190.1, read as the reverse complement.
CTATCGGCGGCGCTGCGGACCGCGCGGGAAATGACCCGCGGCCGGGTGATCGTCGTGTTTGGTTCTGCGGGCCTGCGAGACACAGCCAAGCGGCGGATGATGGGAGAGGCGGCGGGCAGGCAGGCTGACCTGGCCGTCATCACCGCCGAAGACCCGCGCACCGAAGATCTGAGCGCCATTATGAGCGCCAGCGCCCAGGCTTGCGAAGCCGTCGGCGGCAAAGCCGTATTGGCGGCTGATCGCTATCGAGCCATCCAGCAGGCTCTGAGCTTCGCTCAGCCGGGCGATGTGGTGATGGTGTGCGGCAAGGGGCACGAACAATCTATGTGTTTCGGGGAGATCGAATATCCGTGGGATGATCGCGTAGCGTTGGCGCACGCACTGGAAGTTCATCTGGGGCTGCGAGATGACAGACCGCCATTCGTTCTCCCCACCTACGAATCTTCGAAATAACAGATGATAACAGTGCTTTTATAGAATTTTCCAAGAAAAGAAGCTATATTACAGATAAAAATTTTTGCGTAGCATGATTTCCCTGTATAGTTATTGCTGTTGAATCGTTCCTTTTTTCTCCACACGAAAGTCACGCACCAGGGAGGCAGATCATGGCAAAAGTCGTCGTTATTGGCGCGGGTTTTGCGGGCCAAACCGCCGCGCTCTATTTAGGCAGCGCTCTGGGGAAACAACATGATATCACGGTAATCAACAAATACGATGTTTTTGGCTATACGCCGTCCTGGGTGTGGGTAGGCGTCGGCCAGATGAATCCGGAAAAAACCACATTCAAACTCAAGCCGGTCTACGACAAGTTTCATATCAATTTTCTGCAAGGGACGGCAACCGCGATTTACACCGACGACCAATATGTGTTGGTGGAGCGATCCGACGGCGGCGGTGAAGAGAAAGCAGCTTATGATTATCTGCTGATTGCCACCGGGGCGAAGTTGAATTTCGCTGGCACGCCGGGCCTGGGCCCGCGCGACGGCTACACCTCCTCCATCTGTTCCCTTCCTCACGCCATCGACACCCGGGATCGCCTTTTTGAAACTATTGCTCGCATGGAGAAAGGCGAGCGGCAGAAAATCGTGGTGGGAACCGGGCATCCCGACGCCACTTGCCAGGGCGCCGCCTTCGAGTACATTACGAATATCCATAAGCTTCTGGAGAAACGTGGCCTGCGGGATAAAGCCGATCTGCTATGGCTTTCCAATGAGCGCGCGCTGGGAGACTTTGGCGTGCGCGGGCTGCATATCAAGAAGAAGGGGCAGGTGATGACCAGTGATAACTTCATCCGCTCTGTTTTCGATCTTTACGACATCGACTGGCAGGTGCAGAAAGGCGTGCGCGAGGTGGAGCCTGGCAAAATTTACTGGGAGGATTATGAAGGCGCAGAGGGAGAAACAGATTTCGATTTCACCATGCTCATCCCGCAGTTTTTGGGTCCCGGGTTCACGTATTACGACAAAGACGGCAATGATATCACCAGTAAGATGGCCAACAAGGGCGGCTTTGTGCTAGTGGACGCCATCTATGGCCTGGATTGGGATACGCTGGCCGAGACGCCCGAGGCGTGGCCCGCGGTCTACCAGAATCGCACCTACAAAAATATCTTTGCCGCGGGCATTGCCTTCGCTCCGCCAGGTTCTATCTCGCGTCCCCATGTCAATCCTAACGGCCTTTCCATTACAGCCGCTCCGCCTCGCACCGGCATGATTTCGGGCATTATCGGCCGTATTACGGCGCTGAACATCATCGATCTCATCAAACGCGGCCGCATGACCCATGCCGAGCGTATGTCGGAGATGGCTGCGGCCTGCATCGCCTCCATGGGGGATTCTCTCTGGGATGGCAGCGCCGCCACCATCGTCATTTATCCGGTCGTGCCAGACCCCCGCACGTATCCCAACGAGCAGGGCCGGGATATGTTTGTCACCGATATGGAGATGGGCCTGGCGGGCGCCTGGATGAAACGGATGATCCACAGCACTTTCATGCACAAGCTCCAGGGTCGTATCGGATGGAAATTCGTCCCTGAATAAACCTGTTGCTCTCCCCCAAAAATACGTTGTCAGATGGAGGTTTTCTGATCATGACCATGAAAATCAGCGAAAAAGAACAGAAATACATGAACAACAAGATTATCCAGTTCTGGCGTTTCATTGTTCTCAATCTCAAAATCCTCAAGGCTGTTGACCACAGCAAACGCTCCTGAGAACGCCTTGTTGGACGCAGGCCCTGTCGACGAATGACCGGACAGGGCTTGCGTTTCTCCGGCATCTGGGCGAAAATTGGAGCCCCAACCTCCCCCCACATTTCTCTCCTGTCCCAATCATGTGTAAACGACATCTTTTTCTCCTTTTGGTTGCTCTGATGATGCTTTCCCTGGCTTCCTGTCGCAACGGCGGAGATATTCAGGGAGCGCCTGCCGATCCGGGTAACTTGCCCGATATTACGGGCCTGTATGCTGTCAATGGCGTAGATGCAGGCGGCGCAGATTATAGCGGCACGCTGGAGATCGAGCAGGGAGACAGCCCCGGCCATTATAAGCTGCACTGGATTGTGACCGGCGCGATTCAGGAAGGCGACGGGGCGATCGCGGGCAATACGCTCAAGGCCCGCTGGCGTAACATCGAAGGCATCGCCCACTCGCAGGGGGACATCACCTATACCATCACCACCCTGGGAGAGTTGGATGGCGTCCGCACGATTGATGGTTTTGATGGCGCGGGGTGGGAAAAAGCCTTCCCCAACGATGAAGGGTGGGGCAAATTCAAACTCGGGCATTGACCCCATCTTTTTACGCAGGTTTTCTATTCGCCAGATCACATCGCCGCCTCCCGGAGGGAGGAACGCCCAAAGAAAAAGCCCCGGCGCTTTGCCAGGGGCTTTCAGATTTTTACGAAAAAACGGTGCTACTTGAGGGTCATCAGGTATTTGACCAGTTGATTGATCTCCTGTTCACTAAGATCATCTTTGAAGGTAGAGGGCATAGTGCCGGAGGGGAAGCCTTCAGTGACGTCGGCGTCAGGATCGATGATGGACGTACGGATGAAATCTTCGCCCTTACTGGCAATGCCGGCCAGAGAAGGACCAACGATAGTTTTACCGGATTCAATGGAATGGCAGGTCACACAGCCGGGAGAGGCGCCGAGCACTGTTTTGTTGAACAATGCTTTACCGGCGGCGACATCTGCATCACCGCCACTGGCCGGGGCTTTTTCTCCACCGCCGCAGGCAGCGACCATCACCAGCAACAATGAGAGAACCAGGATAACGAAAATTATTTTTTTCATGGGTAGACGCCTCCAAAAGCAAAGGTGAGGATGAGTAGAAGATGAGAATCGAACGGGCATTTATGAGATAGTCATTATAGCCCATCCCTCTGATCGTATCAATTGAAATCGGATACGGGTGAGTAAGTGCTATTACAGACGCGCAGCTATTTTAGCGTCATCAGGAAGGCGATGATGTCATCCATGTCCTGATCGCTGAGCTTGTCTGCAATATCGGGCAACATGGCGTTGGGAAAGCCTTCCACCACATAGGCGCCCGGATCTTCGATGGATTGGCGGATGTATTCTTCGGCTGTGAGACCTGGCACGCGGGTGGCGGCGCGGGTGGCGATGCCCGCCAACGAGGGGCCCACCTTGCGTTCATTGGGCTTGATGGAATGACACACGCGGCAGCCGGTGCTCTGGCCGATGCTGCTGGCAAAGAACAGATCGCGGCCGCGTGCGGGGTTGCCGCCGGTGATACGGGCATCTTTAATGATAACGGGCAGGATCTGACGCGGCTGCAAGGTGATGTCACTTTCGAATATAGTTTGAGGTTCTGTCTGATTGAGTTGATCGGTCAGGGTGATCCGGATATGATGCTGCCCCGGCGCCAGGTAGAGCTGTTCGTATGCGTAAGCTGTGGGCTCCTCTTTTCCTTTCTGGATGTAAACCTTATCCACCTCAGTCTCGCCATCGATCTGCACAACGAGATGTGGATTTGCCGCAGTTTCCAGATCAAGCTCCTCAGGCCCGACCGCCTGTTTTTCTCCCGTCCAGATGGGCACGCCGCTGCGATGTTTCATCTGGATTTCCACCGCAGCTTGATCTTCGCCAAAAGCAGTGTAGGGGACCAGGCTTAAGCCCACAGTAATCGCCATCAGCAGAGCGAGTAATCCCAATGCAGGCAGTAATCGGCTGAATGAGCGTTGTTTCAGACTGAAGTGATAAGAGGTGGCCTCGCTTTGATGCTCGGTCACAGTCAGCGTCCGGGCAAAGTCATTGGGCGGCGCCCAGTCCATGCTGATGGGGGCGCCCGCGAATTGGCGCTTGAGCTTGGGGTGGCGCTCGCGTTCCAGACGCAGTTCCTCCCACAGGTTGCCTTCGCGATTGGCGCAATCTTCAGGAGGGCAGCCGATGACCTGCACTTCGGAAGCGCCCGCTTCCAGCGCCCGGGCGACCAGATTGGGATGGGCCATGGCGGCGCAAGTCAACGGCACGATTTCCACATGCTGATCATCCGTCTCCAGGGCGCCGGGATGATCCTTGTCGAACATGACCTCCTTCGCCCCCTGGAAGATATGACGCTCGCAGGCGAAAACCACTTTGATCGGTTTGTCTGCCTGTTGTGACGCCCGGGCCACAGTGTCCATCCAAACAGCCTCAACCGGCTGGTCGCCCAGCGTGAGCGCGTCGGTGGGACAACTGCCGATGCAGACGCCACAGGAAACACACAATTTGGGGTCCACCACCGCCACATATTTGTGGGGTTTGCCATCGGTGCGCTCCACCATAGTCAGGGCATGGTAGGGACAGTCTTTGGCGCAAAGCGTGCAACCAATGCATTGGTCGTCATGCACGACAATGGGTTCCAGCTTCGGACGCACCCAATTGCCAAACAGCCAGGGAATAGCGGTCACAAATGCAAGAAGAACGAAGTTCAAGCCCCAAAATAGCGTGGGACTCCAATGTAACGCCGCTGGCAGGGCTGCCAAATACCAGAGATCGACGTTCATATGGCCCGGCAATTGCACGATATTATGCTTGGGCAACATGCCCAGGGGAATCAAAATCGCGGCCGCGGCGCTAAATCCCAGCGACAGCCATATCCAATAACGCGGAGGCAATATCTTGCCCCGCTGCAATCGCTTGATGTGCAGCCACATGAACAGAATCAACAGCAGCGGTAAACCGACATGAATGAAAAACAGCGAGACGAACAGCACCCAGCCTGACGCCCCGCCGACAGGGGTGAAATGATTGAGGATGATCGCGTCGCCATTGGGAAGATACCCGAGCAGATTCACGAAAATCTGATTGATAGCCTGCGCCCGCACATCGGCCACCATCCAGTAGCCGGTCATGCCCGTCAACCAGATAGCGACAGCCATGACGATGCCTGTGACCCAGGCCAGCCAGCGCGGGCCGCGGAATCTATCCATGAAGAACATGCGCCATGCATGCAGCAGCGCCATGATAATGGCCAGGTCTGAGGCGTAGCGATGGATAGCCCGGATTTCTCGCCCCACCAGGCTACGCTGAACATTAGAAACAGCCAGATAAGAGACATCAAAACCGAACTGATAAAACATCAGCAGATACACGCCGGTGATGCTGATAAAAATCAGCAGAAAAACCGTGATAGTGCCAGTGTGATACAGCGGGTTCAGATGCGGGTCTTTGACCACGCGGTTAACTGGTTTTTCCAGCGCCAGAGAGAGACGCTCAAGGATATTCAGAAAACTTCTGACCCAATTCCCCTCCCTTTTGGGCCAATCCACCGATTTATGAAAGCCCGACCATTGTCCGGAATGGCGGAATGAGTGCGAAGTTTCCAATTTTTCTTGAGGAGTTTTATCCATTTCTTCGTCCTGTTCAGACTGAGACATAGAAGATATTCCTCTTGAATCATAACATTAGCCCCGGCGTCACGCAAAGGCGATGCCGGGGCAGGATGGATTTTGACAGGAAGAATCTCTGGTCACCAAACCCGGAATCCGGGAGAAGTGAATTGAGCGGTGCCGATCTGGTAGATGAGCTGCGGACCGTAAGCGATGATGAGCAGAATGGTGGCGCCAATCAGCCAGGGAGCCCAGTGATCCAGCCAACGGGGCGTGGTTTGCGGGTCCAGCAAAGACTCTGCCACAGGCGGTTCGACTTCTTCCTCCAGTTTTTTGGTGAAGAGAGAGCCGACCATGACTGCCACGAACAGGTATAGAGAGATGAGCAGGATAATGCCGCCAAGGCCCACGCGGAACAGATGTCCCGCCCATTCTTCAGGAATGTAGGGAGCCTGGCCCAGAGGCGTGCGCCGGGGAGCGCCCAGCAGGCCCACCACGTGCATGGCATTGGAGAAAATGGTCATGCCGATGAACCACAGCCACACCTGAATGACAGCACATTTTTTGCACCACAATTTCTTGCCGGTGAGGTAGGGAACCATCCAGTAGAGAATGCCCATAAAGGTCAGGGTGACGGCGGTAGAGACGGTGAGATGGAAGTGGCCGGGCACCCAGGACGTATTGTGAATCACCAGGTTGACATTGTAGGAAGCATTGATGATGCCGCCAATGCCGCCAAAGAAGTAGAGGATGCCCGCCAGTAACTGCGCCAATACGCTGGGATCATTCCAGGGTAACTTGGCAATCCATCCCAGCAGCCCCTTGCCGCCATTGGCCCGCCCTGCGTTTTCCAGTGACGCCACCACCGTAAACGCCGTGATCATGGAGGGGAAGAAGACCGAATAGGTCAGCAGCGAGTGCACCATCTTCCAGCCGGAAGGAACGCCGGGGTCTACGTATTGATGATGGAAGCCCACAGGCACCGACAGCAGGAGGAAAAGCCAGAAGGAGAATCGGGCCAGTGAGTCGCTGAAGAGCTTGCCGCCCGCCTGTCGGGGCAGGAATGCGTACCAGGAGATGTAGGCTGGCAACAGCCAGAAGTAAACCAGCGGGTGGCCTGTCCACCAGAAATAGGTGCGATCAAGCTGGGGGTCCAGCCCGGCTCGCAGGCCCAGCGACCAGGGAATCAGGTCAACCAGCAGCTCCGCTGCTGCGCCCAGAGTAGCGATCTGCCACATCACCATGGTGATCAGCGCCATAAAGGCAATCAGAGGGGTGCGGGTTTTAGGGTTTTCCTTACGCCATTTCATGTAGGTGAGATAAAATCCCCAGCCTTCAATCCAGCTCCCCACCACCACCAGGGTGACGCCCACATAAAAGGCCCAATGCGCCTTCATGGGAGGGTAGAAGGTGTAGAGCACCGACGCTTCATTCAGCAAGATGGGGATGGCTGCGGTCACAAGCCCCACCACCATCATCCACCAGCCAATCTGATTGAGCCAGAAGTAGCGCAGCGGGCGTTTGAGCCCGTAGATCATCAAAAATGTAAGAAATCCAGTAATGAAAAAGGTCGTCCAGATCAGCGCATTCAGCACGCCGTGCAGGGTCAGGCCTTCATAATAGGAATGAAAAATGGGATTCAGAAATTTCGTATAAAAATCCCAACCAGCATGCTCCATGGCCTGAAAGGGGCCAAAAAGACCGCCAATAGAGATCGAAGCAATGGCAAAAATGAAATGTAGGCCAATGAAGCGCTTTTCTTTGGCCGTGAGTTGATAAGTATTTGCAGTCATAATTTCTCCTCAGAACAATTCGAACGCAGGGTATGCAAATCGGGGGGCGACTTTAGGGAACAACGATCACCTTGCCGTACATGGCCGCATGGCCGATGCCGCAATATTCAGTACAGATGAAGTTGAATTCACCAGGTTTGTCAAACTTCACAGCCAGGCTGGAAACCTGCCCGGGAACGATTTGCATATTCACATTGGTGTTCTGTAACTTAAAGCCGTGCTGAACATCCTTGCTAGTCACGTAGAACTTAACGATAGACCCCACTGGCACGGTGATTTCGCGAGGATTGAACGACCATGTTTGGGCGACGATGTAGGCTTCGTATCGTTTGGGAGCCACCTCTTTCAGGCCCGGCTCAGCAAAGGCGCCGCTGGCGGCGAGATCATTGGGATTCACTCGCTGTACGGGATCGGGCACGCGCACGCCAAAGGAAAGCCCCGCGACAGTGACAGCCCCGAAGAAAACAATGAGCATCAAAATGCTGACGATAATCCAGGTCCTTTCATACGCATCCATGTGCATGGATTCATGTTTGCTATCCATAGAAGTCCACTCCTCTTGAAAGCATAATCAAATAAACAGAGCCCCAAAGAATGATAATGATGAGCATGAAGATGGCCATGACGACTGCCGTACCTTTCGGATGCTCAAAGTTATCATTTCCGTTGTCGGGCAATTTCTCGTTGGACATACGTTTGCCTCCATGAAAATAAAACTTGGGTTGAAGTTATAAGGCCTCTACCAGATGGTCGATGGTGATATCAACAAGGCGCTGTCGTTGGTAGACGATCATTTTGTTTTCATCCAGAACGATGAAAAGCGCTTTGGTGGGCTTATCGCCATCAAGAGAAAAATGGTCCATGTCTGCGATAATGTCGTCTGCGTATCGGTAATCAGCGATGAGCGTATCGGGATGCAGGACGTCGAGCAGCTTTTTGGCCTCCTCCCACGACTCGGCCGCGCCAATGATTTCGACATGACTGGCGTAGGACGACAGAACGCGGGCAAGGCCTTCCTGAAACAGCCCGCGGCCAACCAGAAGAACCTGAGTGCTCATGCTTTCATTATAGTGATATTTTTCGTCCCCGTCGTCGCTCTGCCCGATAGAGTTTCATACCCGCTTGGCCCCCAAAAAACAACGGATGTTTCCCCAAATGGATTACGCCAAACGGTCATTCCCCGCTGTCAGGCCGTGGCGCTCGGCCCAGGCGGCGGCCTGAGTGCGACTGCGCAGCCCCAGTTTGTCCAGAATATGTCGCAAATGCGCTTTGACTGTATGGGGTGAGATGGAAAGCGCCAATCCGATCTCCTTGTTGCTCATACCGTTGGCTACATAACGCAGGATGGCCCGCTCGCGTTCGGTCAGCACATCTTCCGGTCGCTGGCGTCGTCCCTGCGAAAGCGCCACAAACTCGTCCAGCAGTTTAGCCGACATGGCGGGCGAGATGGCCGCCTCACCGCGCTGCACGCGATAGATCGCATCCACCAGTTCATCGCTGGTGCTGCTCTTCAGCAGATAGCCCCGCACGCCGGCCTGCACCGCCGTAAACAGCGTTTCCCGGTCTTCCGAAACGGTCAGCATGAGAATGCCCAGATCGGGATAATGTTTCCGCAGGCGCCGAGCAGCTTCGATGCCGCCCATGCCGGGCATGTTGACATCCAGCACCACGACATCGGGCCGGTGGCTGCTGACGGCGGCCAACACTTCTTCGCCGCTGCGCAGGCTGGCGACCACCATGATATTATCTTCATCATCCAGAATGCGGGTCAGTCCCTCGCGGAAAAGGTGATGGTCATCGGCAATGAGTACGCGGATCATGAGCTGGCAGAGAGGGGAGTTGAGACGCGAGCGTTTGGAATATCGACGGGAGTTGGTTGTTGCATGGGCACAGTGACGGTAATGACGGCGCCTTGCCCGGGCCCGGTGACCAGGGAGAGGCGGCCGCCGACGCTTTCCGCCCGCTCGCGCATGGAGGTCAGGCCATAACTGCGATAACCGCCTTGTTGTCGGGGAACATCGGGGAACCCTACGCCATTGTCCGCCACTCGCAGCTCAAGCTGGTTTTCGAGCCACGAAAGCTGCACTTCGACATGATCCGCCCGTGCGTGTTTGCGGATATTGGTCAGGGCCTCCTGGGCGATGCGCAGCATCTGGAGTGTGATGTGGCTGGGAGCAGTCAGGTGCTCGGGCGAGGCATGAAAATGCGTCTCGATGCCGGTTTGCAGAGCAAAATCACGGACATAGGTCTCCAGATTATAAGCCAATTGTTCCGGATCATCCACCCGCAGCCGCAGCCCTTCAATGGCTTCTCTGACATCCATATAAGCGGAACGCACAACCTGGCGGGTTTCGTTGATCTCCCGCTCGATTTTATCGTATTGTTTTTTCTGGAACATGCGCTCCATACGGTCGAGTTGCAAGCCCAGATAGCCCAATGTTTGCGCCAGGCCATCGTGGAATTCCCGGGCCAAACGATATCGCTCCCGCAGCATGGCTGTTTGTTGCACCTCTTCGTTGAGTTGGGCGTTGCGGATGGCCAGGGATATCTGATGAGAGATGGTCAGCAGCAGATCGGCATGTTGTTGCCCAAAACCATGCGGGCGCCTGGTTCCCAGAAACAAGGCTCCGAATGCTTCCCCCTCGGTGATGAGCGGCAAGGCCGCGATGGAGCCCAGGCTGTGCGGAGCGCCTTCGGGCAGGACTGGATGCAGGATCAATGTCTGTTCACTGAATGCCCGTTGCGCTGATTCCTGAGCCAGGACAAAACGTGCTGATGCGAAGCCGCCGAGCCCCTCCTGCGCCAGACTGAGCCAACGATCTTCTTCGGGCTGATACAAAAAGATGGCTCCCGCCTGCGTTTTCCATCCGTGCATAGCAGTTTGCAATGTCTGTGCAGCCAGAACATCCAGTGTGTGATGGCTGCGGGAGACGTCATCCAGGGAATGCAGCGCCTCCATCTGGCGCTCCCGCGAGCGCAGGCTGTCGACAGCAAAGGCGATCACGCCGCCCAGGATGTTCAGGAGACGGGCTTGCTCCTCTTTGGGGCCATCTGCAGAGGGAAAGTAGGCTGTGAGAATTCCCACTCGCTCCTGGTCGGTGTTGATGGGAACGCAAACAAGCGATTGGATGCCATCTTCCTGTGCGATATCATTCACGCCGCCGAATAGCGGGCAATCGCTTCCGACATGAGCATGCAGACTGGTGCAGGTGCGGCAGCGTTCGGATGAAACGCCATGATCCAGATGGTTGCGCAAACTGTGAACATAGTCTGCACTTAATCCCCACGCCATGGCCAGGTTCAACGTTTGTTTGTCCTCATCGAAAGTGATGATGGTGGACGACTGGGCTTCGGCCAGATGGGTGGGCGCCTGCACGGCGACTTTGTAGATTTCGTCTTCGTTGGGGGCGGCGGCGATGTATTGGCCATAGCGATCCAGCGCCAGTAATTTCTGGTGGTTATCTTCCAGTTCCATGAACGCCCGCCGCAGGTCTTGTTCCGTCTCGGCCTGTTGGGCGGCATTTTTGGCGATGTAAGAAACGCCCCACCAGGATACGATACTGCCCGTCACCGTGTATACCAGCAATTCCAGCCACCAGCCCAGAGATGAATCCAGCGGGCGGATGACAGTCTGCACGAAAAATTGGTGCAGGGCCGCCAGCGCCAGGACAATCATGGGCAGATTCCATCGCAGCAGCCGCAATTGGGTGTGGAACGGTTGCTGTCGCAAATGCCGCCATGCTTCCTGGACTTTATGCATCGATGCCACTGACTGCCTGTGAAAAAGAAGGGAAAAGCGCGGAGAAAATCTCTTGGCTCAACCGAGTTCTGTGGGGGCTTCGCGCCTCTGGAAGGCGCAAAAAGCAGACGCCCCTGAAATCAAAAAAGTGTTCTTTTTTATCCTCCGCTCCTTCGGAGCTTTCATGAACCTTACTCGAAGTGACTGATTCTGTCAACTGCCTGGCAAATCAGCAATGTGGCGGAAATTACAAAACAGATTGTAACTCTTTCGCTCTTTCTGCTACAATAGCCTGGAAACAGCCATCATCATTCTCATCTACGCGAGGCATCCATTTGAGCGCCACCCATGTGACCGCAGATCGATTCCAGACGGGGGCCCGGAGCGCAGCCCGCATTGCCATTGACACGTTGGATTATTTCACGCAGCCGGCGCGCATTCTGCAGGGGTATCAACGCGATTTTCTGCGCTATGATCTGATGGCCGGACTGACGGTGGCGGTGGTGATGCTGCCGCAGGCAATCGTCTTCGCATTCATCGCGGGCATGCCTCCGGCCACAGGGCTTTATACGGCCATCATCGGTTCCATTGTGGCGGCTTTATGGGGCTCTTCGCAGCACGCGCAGTCAGGCCCGACCAACACGCACTCACTGCTGACGCTTTCGGTGGTGATGACGGTCGCAGCGGTGGGCACGCCGGAGTTTTTGGCCGCTGCGGGCCTGCTGACCATCATGGTGGGCGTGTTCAGGTTGCTGGTGGGGGTGACGCGGCTGGGCGTTCTGGCAAATTTCGTTTCCGATTCGGTCATCGTCGGCTTTACGGCGGGCGCGGGCATTCTCATCGCCGTGAATCAGCTTCCACATTTACTGGGCGTGCATCTGGATCGGGCTTCCGGTTTCAGCCATACGTTGATGCAGATCGCCGAACATCTCCCGGAAATGAATATCCCCACCCTGATTTTGGGCGTGGGCGCGATTCTCGTCATTTTGATCATCCAGCGTATCAATGAAAAGCTGCCAGGCCCCTTTATCGCCATGATCCTGGCGGCATTGGCGGTGACGCTGCTGGGACTGGAGCAGATGGGCGTTGCCGTCATTGGCGAATTGCCTCGCGGTTTGCCTCCCCTGGCCAAAATCCCTTTCACCGACTGGCAGCTCATGGGGCGTCTTTCCACCGGTGCGTTGGCTGTGGGCGCCATTGGTCTTGTGCAGACCACATCCATCACCCGGTCTATTTCCAGCGTCACCCGGCAGCGCGTGGATAGCAATCAAGAGTTTGTGGCGCAGGGGCTGGCGAATATCGCTTCGGGCCTGTTTTCCGGCTTCCTGGTTACAACTTCATTCAACCGTTCGGCCCTGAATCTGCAATCGGGCGCCCGCACCCAGCTTGCCGCCGCCTTTTCCGGCTTGTTTGTGCTGGCGGGCATGTTCATCTTCACTCCTTACGCAGCCATGATTCCCCGCACGGCCCTGGCGGGCGTATTGATGGTGATCGCCTATCGCATGGTGGATATCGCCGAAATCCGGCGCCTGCTGCATGGCGGGCGGGGCGATGCCCTGATCATGGCGACTACGCTAATCAGCACGCTGCTTTTGCCCCTGGAATACGCCGTGTTGGTCGGCATCACCATGTCGCTGATTCGCTACATCCTGCGCACCAGCACGCCGCGGGTGGTTCCGGTTCTGCCCGATGAAAGCTACAAGCATCTTATTTACCAGCCGGACAAGCCGCAATGTCCGCAATTGGCGGTCATCGAAGTGCAGGGAGACCTCTATTTTGGCGCAGTCAATCATGTCGAAGAGATTATTATGGAGAACATGCGCCAGCATCCGGATCAGCGCTATTTGTTGTTGCGGATGCAAAATGTGCAACTGATCGACATCAGCGGCATTCACATGCTGGAATTTCTCATGGACGCTTATCGGGAAGAAGGCGGTGACATGTACCTGGTCAAAGTGCGGGGGCCGGTGTATCAGCGGATGTTGGATTTGGAATTTGTGACCCATCTGGGAGAAGATCATTTTCTTGAAGAAGATGAGGCGATCTCCTACATTTTTTATCGAGTGCTGGACCCGGCGGTGTGTATTTATGAATGCGATGTTCGGGCGTTCGCGGAATGTCAAAATCTGCCCCGCCCGCCCGGACAGTTGAAAATCCCTCCCCTGTCCAAGCTCTGTCTCTTATACACATCTCCG
>WGCR01000189.1 GCA_015493675.1 Anaerolineae bacterium | reverse complement strand
GGGTACGTTAGCAGTTACGGTGAGAGATTCGATATGGAGTGAGCTACGGCAGCATCACGCGCAGGAATTCCGCTTCCGCCTCGTTGGTCCACTCCCGACCATCCTTCAGCTTGGCATACACGCTGGGGAGCACATCTTTCAGATCGGGCACAGCAGTCAGCGGGAAGTCCTCGATGTTGATGTAGATGACCACCTTGCCGGGATACACCTGATCCTGCACGGCCTGCAAGCCATCTTTGGCCGCGCTGAGGGAGCCGATGGCGGCCACCGAGCGATTGGGCGAAAGCTCGCCCGATTCCGTCTCGTGCAGCATCAGCTTGAGATCGTCGAAGGAGGAGGCGGAGTGGCCGATGAAGCGCGCATCTTTCATGTAGAGATTGCTCAAATCCAGGGGGGCGGTGGTTCCCCGGGCCACGCCCGCGAAGATGTTCATCACGCCCTCGGGAGCCAGCCAGTTAGCCGCGTCAGCGATAACGGGCGGGATGGGGGCCAGCACGATGATGTCATCGAAACCCGTCTCCTTGAACGGGGCCATGCCCGCGTCGTAAGCCTCCCGCTCCATGGGGTTGAGGCAAATGAAATCGATGCCTTGAGCCCGGGCCTCGTCGCCGAAGGTCTCGTCCAGGTCCTGCAGCCGGTGGGCGCTGACGTCGGTGCAGACGATGGTTTTGGGGCCATTGGCTTTTTGGATGGCCCGCTGCACGTGCATCCGCCCGATGGGGCCGCCCGCACCCACGAACCAGGCCTTGCCGTTGCGTTTCAGCGATGAGCGCACGGGCGTATTGGCGTAGGCGTCTGCGATCTCGGAGCCGCGGGCGCCCACATAGAGCCAGCGGTTGTAATGCACCCGCCCCACGTCCACATTCACCGGACGATCCAGAGGCTCATCCGCCAGGATGGCGACGACGCCAAAGTGGTTGAGCCAGGGACTGACTTTCTCGATGAGCTCAGCATCCGCGCCCAGCAGCACGATGTCATCCACAACCTCCACCGGCGGCTTCTCCACGTCAGGAACATCCACCACCTCGATGCCGCCGATGGCCGCGGCTCGGGCCCGCAGCGCATCCGCCAGATAATCGGGAACGTCGGTGAGCAGGAGTTTATCGGGATGAGAGGCGGCGTCGAAGCCGGCGCTGAGGGAGTAATTGTGTTCGGGATTGGCTTTGGAGCCGATGATCCAGGTGACGCCGCCCGGTTTGAGTCCGGTGCGATATTTCAGCTCATACGCGGCGGTGACGCAGGCCCAGGGCTCGGTCAGGCCCGCTTCGGCGTAGCCGGTGCTCGGGCGCACGGGGATGAGATAGTTGCCGTCGTCGTTGTTGAGCACGCGTTGATCGATGATGTTGTATTGCGAAAGTCCGCCCTGGATCTCGTAGCCATAGGCGTAACCCACGCCATCGATGTAGATATCCGGCTGGACGGTGAAGCGTTCGCCGGGCTTGTACTGATCTTTCAGGTTTTCGCCCACCTTCATCACCGTCATGGCCACTTCGTGGCCCAGCACCACCGGGTCTTCCTTCATATTGCGGTAGATGCGGGGATGCTCTTCGCCCAGGCGGATGACTTTGATGTCGGAGAAGCAGAGACCGCAGGCGTCGTGCCGCACCAGCAGCTCATCGGGCCCCGGCTCGGGCGTGGGAGCCTCGGCGAGCTTCAGATTTTCCAGCCCCGCGCCATAAAGATGCCAGCGCCGGTAGATGGAGGGGATGGGGTCCTGCGCTCGTTTGTAGATTTCGAGTTTGTCAGTCATGAATTGTGCACACCTTGGAATGGGAAGCGGGGTTTATTGTCATTGGTTTGATTCGATTTGTTTGAGCAGCTTCGAGGGTGGGACGCCTCTGTTCAGCTTTCGCAGCAGGGTCAATCCAGGCTGTCCGGGTGGCGTGAGGCGACCCGCCTGGGTGTAGAAATCATTGCGGTCGCGGCGAGTGGGCAAATGCTCTTGCGCCCAGACGCTCTGATAGCCCAGGCCCAGGGCCCGCTCCAGCATCACATGGCCGTAGATGAAATACGCACCATCCAGAAACGCCTCTCGCAGCGGAGCCAGCGCGGGCGCATCGAAATCATCCACCAGTTTTTGGCCAAAGCTGTTCATTTCCGTGCCCACGTGTATGGGCAAATCCAGATTCTGGGCCAGCGCCGCCACCTCATACAGATTGGCGATCTTCTTCTGGCGCAGGTCGGGATCGGGGATATTCCAGTTGCGGTCGGGGATGATGTTGAGCGCGACCACGCCCTGATCGATGAGCAGCGCCAACAGCTCCTCCATGCGCTGTTCCCCCTCCAAAAGCCCGTCCAGCCAGGCCGCACAGGGCAGCGCGCCGCTGGCTTTGATCAGTTCGTGGAAGGTCTCCAGGGGCGGAAACGCGTCCGGGCCCGGCTGCACATAGCCCACGCCCCCGCGCTTCATCAGTTTTTTGCGGATGGCGTTCTGGAAAGCGGGCGCATCGCCATCCTCGCCCATCATCTCCCGCACCGCGTCCTCCGCCCGCCCCAGTTTGTCCGCCCAGAAGGACGCAGGATCGTCGAACCGGCGCTGCGCCGCGGCGATGTACGCAGCCACGATATGACGCTCGGTGGCGTTGCCGTTGGGCGTCAGGGGCAGCACATCTCGCGAGTAATCCAGGGGGACGGGATCGAGATACGCGTTCACCCGTTGCAACAGGCTCAGATTGCGCTCCTGGGCCCGCTTGCGCAGGTCTGCGGCAATGGCTTTGGCGCTATCGGGAATGCGGCCCGAGGCAAAACCCACGCCCATGTGATAGGCGACGCCGGGCTCGCCGGGCGAGTTGATCTCCACATCTGCGAATTCAGGGATGAAAACCCGGGTCTCCAGGCCCGCGCTGCCGCGCAGCCCCACCACATCGCAAGCCCCGTACCACTCATCCACACCGTCCAGCACATCGAAATCCACGATGCCCATGAGCTTGACGCCCTCCTCCCGGCCCATCCAGGCCAGTGCAGTGGGCGAAAGCCCATACGCATTGAAGGAGAAGAAAGTGTGGGCGTGCATGTTGGCCATTTCCCGCGGCTCGGGCAGCGCGATCTGCCCACGCGAGACCAGGCTCATC
The DNA here is from genome assembly GCA_015493675.1 of Anaerolineae bacterium. Classification (GTDB taxonomy): domain Bacteria; phylum Chloroflexota; class Anaerolineae; order J102; family J102; genus M2005. Next base: position 3,379 of record WGCR01000189.1, on the reverse strand, counting down.
AGAGCGGCCAGGGCGTTGGCGCGCGCGTCGGGGTCGTAGTCATTCAGATTGTTCTGTAGAGCCGGGATGTCGTTGGCGTTCATAAGCATACCTTGTCGAGGTGAGTTGCACCTGCGAGGTGCGACTCACCTGGCTATCTCCTGCAACCGGGCGTAGGCGTCATCCCAGCGACTATCGAGCTGGGGTTCGTAGATGGCGGGGGGGAAGGACTGGCGCACGATGGCCCGGGCCTCGGCCAAATCCGCCAGTTGGCCCATGGCAATGGCTTGCAGCAGGATGTTGCCCGTGGCCGTGGCCTCCACCGGGCCGGTGATGACGGTGCGTCCGGTCGCATCCGCAGCCAGTTGGTTCAGGAGCTTGTTGCGGACGCCGCCGCCGATGATGTGCAGCGGCTCGTGGCGGATGCCGGTCAGCTCGTCCAATTGCTTCAGAGTCTGGCGATATTTCAGCGCCAGGCTTTCCAGGATGACGCGGGTGATTTCCCCCAGAGTCTGGGGAACGGCCTGGCCAGTGGCTTGGCAATACGCCTGGATCTTGCGGGGCATGTCGCCCGGATGGAAGAACGCGGGATCATCGACATCGATGACCGCGAGGAAAGGTTGCGCTTCCGCCGCCAATCGCGTGAGTTCGTCATAGGACGTCCTCCATTCGCGGTGGCATTCCTGCATCGTCCACAGGCCCGAGATGTTCTTCGAAAGCCGCCAGGTTCCAAACACGCCCCCTTCGTTGGTAAAGTTGAAAGCCAGGGCCTGCTCGCCGAGATTCGGCTCTTTGGCCTCAGCGCCCAGGATGGACCAGGTGCCCGAACTGAGCCAGGCGAAATTCGCATTGCTCGCGGGCACGGCCGCCACCGCGGAGCCGGTGTCGTGGGTGGCGGGAGCGATAACCGTCAGATCGGCCACGCCCGTCTCCTCCGCCACCTCCGCCCGCAACGGTCCCAGCGCAGCGCCCGGATGAACGATGTCGTTGAGGAGATGGGCGGGGATGTCCAAAGCCGCCAGCATGTCCGTGGCCCAGGTTCCGGTCAGAGGGCTGTACATCTGCGAGGTGGTGGCGATGGTGAATTCGTTGACCTTGCGGCCCGTCAGCCAGAAATTCAGCAGATCGGGCATGAAGAGCAGGGTTTGGGCGATGTCCAGCGCGGGGGACTGGCTTTTCACCATGGAATAAAGCTGATACAGGCTGTTGAGAGCTATGAACTGGATGCCCGTCTGTGCGTACACCTGCTCCCGGGGAACGATTTTGAACACCTCCTCCATCATGCCCTCGGTGCGATGATCGCGGTAATGAAAGGGGTTGCCGATGAGCGCATCCTGGCTGTCCAGCAGCCCGAAATCCACGCCCCACGCATCCAGGCCCAGGCTGACAGGCCGATGAGGCGCAGCCGCGCGCAGGCCCTGCAAGACGTTCGACCACAATTCCAGGGTATTCCAGTGCAGACCCGAGGGCAGCCGCACCGGATTATTGGGAAAGCGGTGCAGTTCGGTGATCTCGAAACGATCACCTTCGATGGAACCCAACAACGCGCGTCCGTTGGAAGCGCCCAGATCAAAAGCAAGATAATTCATGCCAGACTCCTGTCGGATGTGCGATATAGAAGGATCCAGACGCCATCCTTTAGACTCAAATCCTCAGACGACCATCACATCCACGCCTCGGCCGCGCGCCGCCTCGACCAGGGCTGCAGACGCATCCGCATCGGTGATAATGGCGTCGATTTGATCCAGCGTGGCGAAGGTGGCCGTGGCGATACGGCCCCACTTGCTGGCATCAAAGACCCCGACCACCTGACGACAGCGAGACACCATCTCTCGCTTGGTGCGCACCTCGCCGATGTTCACATCGGTCATGCCCTCTTCGATGGTGAAGCCGCGAGCGCCAAAAAAGCCGATGCGAATGTGGATATCCTGAATGAGGCCGCAATCCAGCGGCCCGATGAGCGACATGCCCTCCCGCCGGACGCTGCCTCCCACCAGGATGACATGAATGGCGGGATGCGCCAACAGGGACATAGCCACCTTCAAACCGTTGGTGACCACCGTCAGTTCGTTGATGTTTTTGAGGAAGGGAGTGATGGCCTGGGCCGTAGTGCTGGCGTCCAGGGCGATGGTGTCCCCATCTTCCACCATGCTCGCCGCCATCTGTCCGATCTTCGCTTTTTGCGCCGCATTGAGCTGCATCCGCACCTCATACGAGAGATCGGGCAGTACAGACACAATCATGGCCCCGCCGCGAACGCGCTGGATGAGTCCCTGATCGCTCAAAGCCTGCAAATCTGCGCGGATGGTCACTTCCGACACGTCAAATCGTTCGCTGAGGGCGACAACGGAGAGTTGTCCGGCATCCTCAAGCGCCCGGATAATGGCCTGGCGCCTTTCTGTAAGTGTGTTTTCTTTTGGCACGTCTCTTACCTCGGTTTGGAGAGTCGGGCGGTTACTTTGTGGCCCTGCGAATAGCCTTGAGCCGTTTCATCACGTCATTATCACCGCGGCCAAAGTAATCATGCAGGATTCGGTATTCCTCATAAAGTTTCTGATAGATGGCCTGGTTTTCTGAAATGGGGAGGTAGCGTTCATCACGCAGACCGGCCATGTGCGCCGCAGCTTCGGTTAGAGAGTCATATCCTCCGGCAGCAGCGCCGGCGGCCACAGCGCCATGCATGGCCGCTCCCAATGCGGATGTCTGCCCCGAAGCGGCGACATGAAGTGGCAGCCCGGTCACATCCGCATAGATCTGCATCAGCAGCCTGTTTTGATCGGGCAACCCACCCGTGGCCACAATCTCGCGCACGGGAATGCCATTTTCGATGAAGGTCTCGATGATCATACGCGTGCCGAAGGCCGTCGCTTCGATGAGCGCCCGGAAAATCTCCTCCGCCCGGGTGGAAAGCGTCAGGCCAACCATCATGCCCGTCAGATCCGCATCCACCAGCACTGAACGGTTGCCATTCCACCAATCCAGCGCCAGCAGGCCCGATTCGCCGGGACGCAGTTGTGCGGCTTTTTCCTCCAACAGATCGTAAACGCTCATGCCCCTGGCTTCCGCCTCCCGCTGATAGGATGCAGGCGTGGCGTTCTCGACGAACCAGGCAAAATGATCACCCACACAGGCCTGGCCTGCCTCGTAGCCATACAAGCCGGGCAGGATGCCGTCGGCCACCACGCCGCTGATGCCGGGCAGGATGATCTCCTCATCGCTGACGACCATGTGACAGTTGGAAGTCCCCATGATGATGACCATGCGTTCGGGACCGGAGACGGTGGCTGCGGGCACAGCGGCGTGGGCGTCGATGACAGCCACTGCCACCGCCGTGCCGGGACGCAAGCCCATCCAGGCCGCGGCCGCCGCGGTCAAACCGCCAGCGCGAGCGCCCAGCGGC
>WGCR01000188.1 GCA_015493675.1 Anaerolineae bacterium | reverse complement strand
GACAGCGCTGCCACCGTCCCCTGCGGCGACTGACCGGTGAGCGCATCTCCCAGCCAGGCCAGGGCAGCCAACGCGGTCACATAGGTCTTGCAAGAGACCGAAAATTCCTCCCCGGCCCGCGTCAACACCACCTCATCCGCGGCTTGGGCCAGGGGACTTTCGGGGCTGTTGGTGACGGCAATCAGGGGCGCGCTGGCGGCGTTGACCTCCAGAAGTCGCAGGATTTCGGCGCTGCGGCCCGATTGCGAAACCGCGATCAGCAGGGTTGCGGGCGCGATGAGCCCGCGCGCATAATGCACCAGCTCCGCAGTCTCGATGAGCTGCACCGCGAAGCCGTGATTCGCAAGCGTGAGAAAGAGAGGATAAAGCGCGTGAAACGAGGAGCCCATGCCGGTGAGCACGATGCGACGCAGCTTTCCCCGGGCCAGGGCGTCGGGAATCCGCAAAAGAGCATGGTCGTTCTGCAAGCCGTCGAGAGTGGCCCGCACGGCCTGCGGCTGGTTCATAATGTCTTGGAAATAGGCGTTGTCGATGAGTTGGTTCATTGTTTTACCTTCAAGGCCCAGGCCGCACCGATGACGCCCGCATCATCGCCCAGCTTGGCGGATGTGAGACGGACGCGCTCTCGCGGCACGTAGCCGTTGTGGTCATGCACGATCTGCAGGATGGTAGGCCAGAAGAGAGGGCGGCTGCGCATGAGGCCACCGCCCAGGGCGATGACTTCGGGGGTGAAGAGGGTGATGAGATTGGCCACTCCCAGGCCCAGATACCGGGCTGTATGCTGCACCGCGGCCCGAGCCACGGCATCGCTGTCGCTTCGGGCGCAGATGGCCCGGGCGTCCAGGCGTTGGCCGCTTTGGTCGGGAGGGAGATGCGCCAGATACCAACGCTCCATGGCGGAGCCGCTGGCCAGACTCTCCCAGCAGCCATGCGCGCCACATGCGCATCGGGGACCATTCGGATCGATGACATGGTGTCCGATCTCGGGATGGGCGCCATCCACCCCCCGGTAGATGCGACCATCGAGAATCAACCCGGCGCCGATGCCTGTGCTGATGGTCACATAAAGAAAAGTGCGGGTGCCGCGGCCAGCGCCCCACACGCCCTCGCCCAGGGCGGCCGCATCGGCATCGTTTTCGAGAGTGACAGGCGTTTGGAATCGGCGCTCCAACTCGGAGACCAGGGGCGCGTCCTCCCAGCCCGGCAGAAAATCAACGCGACCGATACGGCCCGTTTGGGGGTGCACCGGGCCCGTGCATCCCACGCCGATGCCGGTCACTTTGCAGTCAGCTTGCCGCGCTACCTCCCGAATCATGGCGGTGATGCGGTCCAGCGCATCGGCGAAGCCTTTTTCGGGCATCGTGGGCGATTGGGCGCGGGCCAACACCTGGCCCTGTTCGTTCACTGCGCCCACCGCGATCTTCGTGCCGCCAATATCCACCCCGACAATCATTGTTTCACCGCTCCTTCGGTCATGCCAGCAATGAACTGGCGCTGCATGACCAAAAAGATGAGGATCATGGGCAGGGCGGTGAGCACGGTTCCCGCCATAATCTGCCCCCAGGTGGAGGTGTTGCGGGCCTGAAGCTGAGCCAACCCCAGAGGCAGGGTGAACATTCGCGCCGAACTCAGCACCAGCCGTGGCCACAAAAAAGCGTTCCAGATATCCATGAAGGTGAAAATGATCAGGGTGGCGATTCCGGGCAGGGTCAGGGGAAACACAACGCGCAGGAAGACATTCAGCTCGTTGCAGCCGTCGATGCGGGCCGCGTCCAGCAATTCATCGGGGATAGAGTTGATGAACTGACGCATGAGAAAGATGCCGAAGATGCCGGTGATGTTGGGAATGATCAGGGCCTGGTAATGATCCAGCCATCGAAACCAGGCCATGATGCGATAGAGGGGAATGAGATTCACCTGGAAGGGGATCATCAAAGCCAGCAGCATGGCGAAGAAGATGGCGTCCCGCCCCGGAAAACGCAGTTTGGAGAAAGCATAACCGGCCAGCGTGTCGAAGAAAACATGCGCGCCGGTGGCGACGACAGCCACAAACACGCTGTTGAAAAGATAGCGCGGAAAGGGAATGCGCGTGAAGACGTAAATGTAATTTTGCAGCGTGATGGGGTCGGGCCACCATTGCGGGGGATTGGCGAAGACGAATTGCTCCAGCTTGAATGACGTGGACACCGTCCAGTAGAAAGGCAAGAGCATGAGCAAGGAGCTGAGCGTCAGCGTCAGATAGAGGGCTCCTCGCATCAATTTCGCAAGGGATGTGCGTCGGGAGGGGAACATTAGTCGGTCTCGGTGAAAAATCGCCATTGCAAATAGGAAAAAACCATGAGGATGCCGAAGAGGACGTAGGCGATGGCCGACGCATACCCCAGGCGCAGATCCATGAATTTGGAGTAGAGGTAGTAGACCAGGGTGATGGTGCTATTGGCCGGGCCGCCCGAGGTCATGACAAAGACCTGATCGAAAACCTGAAAGCTGCCGATGATGCCGATGATGTAGATGAAAAGGATGACGGGCCGCAGCGCCGGCAAGGTCACATGCCAGAAGCGCTGCCAAACGTTGGCCCCATCCAGGGCCGCAGCCTCGTACAGCGTCGCCGGAATCCCCTGGAGCGCGGCCAGGAAAATGACTGTCTCGAAGCCGAAGCCTTGCCATACGCTGGCGATGACAATGGAAAAGAGCGCCCAATGCGGATCGGAAAGCCAGCGAATGGGTTCGAGCCCCAACGCGCCCAGGGCCAGATTCAGCAGACCATGCTTGTTATAGATCATGCGCCAGATGGTGGCCACCACGACCAACGACGTCATCACGGGCAAGAAGTAGGCGGTGCGATAGAAGGCTTGAAATCGCACCTTCTGGTTGAGCATGAGCGCTGTAAGCAGCCCTAACGTGGGACCGATGAGCATGCCCAGGATGGTGAAACGGAAGGTGTTCCACAGGGCTTTGATGAATATGCGATCATGCGTGAAAAGCCGCGCGTAGTTGTCTATCCCCACGAACTGAGGAGGCTGGAGCCCATTGAAGCGGGTGAAGCTCCACCCCAGGGTGGTGATCATGGGGATAAGGAGGAAGATGACGCCCGCCAGCACGGGCACGGCCACAAATGCGTAGCCGATCCCATACTGGCGCAGGCGTCGTCGAAGAGGGGAGCGATGGTGGATCACTGGCTGCTCAAAACGTCATCGATGGTGGCGGCGGCGTTGTCTAAAGCCTCCTTCACGTCGGCGTCGCCAAAGAGGATCTCCTCCATGGCGGCGGTGAAGGTCTCGTCGATCTGGTTCCAGGCGCGCACGTAGGGGAAGGGTTGGGCCGTATTCATGGCCTTGAGGAAGACTTCCAGAGTGCGTTGTCCGCCGAAGTAGGGATCAGGCGCGTTGACGGCGTCGCTTTGCAGGGCCTCCAGCAAGGCGGGGGCGGCGCCCGCATTTTCGAACACGCCGATCTGGTTTTCTTTGGTCAGGGCGAATTCGATGAATTGCCAGGCCGCTTCGGGGTGTTCCGATTTTGCGGGAATCACCAGGCCCGTGCCGCCCAGATAAGAGCCGGGCTGCTTGCTGATGGGGTGCACGGCTACCTTCCATTGCCCACTCATCTCCGGAACCGCGTCCTTGAGAATGCCCATGTAGTAAGGGCCGTCGGAGAACATGGCGATGCGGCCATCCTTCAGGCCCGGGGTGATCTCCCAGCCTTCTTCGAAAGACCATACATAGCCCGCGCCCTCCTTGGGCAGATTGGCGTAGTAGCTCACTGCTTCTACGCCGGCGGGCTGGTTGAATGTGGCGGCGGTGTTATCGGCATTGAGAATGCTTCCGCCATTCTCATAGATGAATTGGGCCGCGTGGAAGGTGTCGGGCATGACTGCATATTGCCCCTTGCCAGCGTCGCCTAGCTTCTTGCCCACGGCTGTCAGCTCATCCCAGGTGGTGGGGACGTCGAGCCCCAACTCTTCGAAGATGTCGGCCCGATAGTAGAGAGCATAGACGTCGAAATCGTAGAGCATGGCCAGAACCTGGTCGTTGTATTGCATGGCTTTGAGGGCGCCAGGCGAGAATGCTTTCTCCAGGGGGACGCCATTGAGTTGGCCATGGGCGAATTGATTGAGGTCGGCGAAGGCTCCCAGGGGGGCGAATGTGGGCAGCCAGGTCATGTCCAGGGTGATGACGTCCGGGGGCGTGCCGCCCGTCATCACCACATTCAATTTTTCCAGGGTGGAATCCCAATCCAGCGATTCGACCTGCACTTTGATGTCGGGATGAGCGGCTTCGAAGGCGTCGACGATGGGGGTGATGGGCGAGGATTCGCCGTAATAGTCCCACACGGTGATGGTGGTGGGTTCGACTTTGGGCTGAGCCGGGGCCTCGGTGGATTGGGCTGCGGACTTGGTTGGTTGGGCCGGAGCGGCGGTGGGCGTGACGGCGCCGCCACAGGCTGCCAGGGTCAGGCCAAAGATGATCAAAAGCGCCCACAGAAGGGGGATGCGTTTGGATGGCATGATGGTTTTCCTCGTGATGTGTTGTCGGGTTATACTAAAAG
>WGCR01000187.1 GCA_015493675.1 Anaerolineae bacterium | reverse complement strand
CCATCCGATCGCGGGCATCCTGCCGGCTGATGTCGTTTGGGTAAACGCCGATGTAGTTGCCGTGAGGAATGACATAGACGGCTTGCTCCCGGCCATAGCGTTGTTTGACTTGGCGGGCGGTCATGTGATTGTGCACGTGGATGGCGTCGGCGTGGGTAAAGAGCCATTGGTTGGCTCGCTGATTCAGATCGGGGTGCTGGCCCTCGTGATGGTTGATGTTGTGAACCGTATAGACGATTTTGCGGCCATGTTTTTGCAGATGCGCCAATTGCCGCAGCAAGATGTCGAGATCATGCTGGGCCCGGGCGTGATCGGTGGGGCCGTACGCGTACTGTATCTCAACCCAATGCAGATGCAGGATGCGCCAACGTCGATCCAGCAAGATGCGCGGCCAGGTGAGCGTGGGGCGCTGCATGGCGTGAAGATTCTTATCGGCATTTTGCACGCCGCGGGCCAGCAGATTGACGTAGGGATTGAGACGGACGCGGGAGAGATAGAGAATGTGCATGGCGAGGAGGTGGCGCCGGCTTCTTTACAACCGCGCAGCCAGGTTTTGGGTGGGGCCGAAACGACGCATCACGCTGATGGAAAGTTGGCGGAACAAACTGTCTGCCCACCACATAATCACGACATACAGGGCCGCCATCACGATGAGGGCGATGAGAAGGGGAAACATGCGATGAATGGGGGGAACCAGCGACAGCATCAGCCAACCGACGCCGGCCGTAATAACTGCTACCAGAAGGGCAGGCCCCAGCGATGTGACGTAGGTGAAATAGCTGCCGCCAATGAGGCGCTTGGTCATCCAGGCGGCGATGCCGAAATCGACGATGGCCACTGCCGCGCTGAGGATGCTGACGCCGACAATGCCTTTCCACAGGATGGCGGGGTAAAGGAGTGCGGCCATGGTGATCAAGCGCCACAGGGCCAGGGCGCTGAGCCACTGTGGTTTCCCCATGGCTCGCAAAATCGGGCCCATGTTGGCGGCGATGGAACGGATGAAGCCGTAAATCGTCAGCCACTGCATGGCCGCAATGGCGTCATCCCATCGCCCCAGATAATAGGTGTGAACAAAATTCGGGCCCAGGATGATGGTGGCGATAGAGATGGGCGCCGCCACCAGCGCCACCACGTGGATGGTCTGGAAAAAAATTTTTCTGATGCGTTCCTGTTCCCTCTGGATTTTGCTGAAGGCCGGGAACATGACGCTGCTGATGAGCTTGGTGATGTGCGTGGCGGGCAGATTGCTCAGGCGATAGCCCAGGGTGTAAAATCCCAGGGAGGCTGTGCCCAGCACCCGTCCGATCATGGCGTCATCGATGTTGGTGATGCCAAAGATGAGAATGCGGCTGCTGACGATATGCTTGCCATAGGAGAACATCTCGCTCCAAACCTGCCGGTCGAAGCGCAGGCGGGGCCGCCAACTGGTGAAAAACCAGACCAGGGCATTGCGCAGAACGCTGTCGGTAAGATAACCGCCCACCAGCGACCAAACGCCAAAACCGTTGAGGGCCATGGTGATGGCGACGATGCTGTTTCCCACCCCGGCGATGATTTCCGGAATGGCTTTGTTCCGAAAATCGAGGTTTTTGGCCATCAGCGTGTAGGGCACCTGCCCGATGGCATTGATGAGCATGGTCAGGGCCAGCACCCGCAGAATAGCGGACAAACCATCGGCATCGGTGAAAAAACGCTCGATCCAGGGCGCTGAAACGAAAACGATGGCGTAAATGAGAACGCTGGCTACGGCCAGGGCGATGTAGGCGACATCGGCCGAAACGCTGTCATCCTCCTCCTGCCGGTAGACCAGGGCCGAGGTGATGCCCAGCTCGCGCAGGAAGTCGAAGGCGTTGATGGCCAGCCACGCCAGGCCCACCAGTCCGAAATCGCTGGGCGACAGCACCCGCGCCAACACCAGGGTGACGGTGATGAACGCCAGCCAGCTTTACATCGCTGAGCAAGACATTCCCTATCCTGACGCCAGTTTCGATGTCGTCGTCTCCGATTCCGCCATCGAGCATCTGTTCGATCCCGCCCGGCCCTTCGACGAGCTGGCCCGCGTGCTGAAGCCCGGAGGAACCTTCATCCTCTGCCTGCCCAACATCGCCCACTGGCGGCACCGCTGGCTGCTGATGCGGGGCAAATTCCCTTACATCCCCGCCAGCCCCACCGATTTCACCCATCTGCGCTTCTTTACCCTGAACGAGATCAAACAATGGCTGGGAGATCGCGACATTCTCATCGAACGGGTGGATGGCTCGCCTTCCACCTGGGTGCGGGGCCTGTACCCGATCTGGATCAGGCATCCCTGGGTGCGTCCCTGGTACGATAAACTGGCGCATCATTGGCCCACGCTGCTAGCCCGGGACCTCATCGTTATCGGCAGAAAAAAAACGGAATGACTTTCCGCAAACAGGTCACCACCAGCGCCGCCTGGGTGGGACTTTCCACAGCCATCATCAAGGTGCTGGCGT
>WGCR01000186.1 GCA_015493675.1 Anaerolineae bacterium | reverse complement strand
GCGATGATCTGCATTCTGCGATAACCTTTCTCCAATCAGTTTGATTTTATCAAAGACGTTGGGTATGATTGCCCCAGCGTCTTTTTTGTTCCCAGCAAAGTGCGTTGCACCTGCGGCGGACGTTTGTAAGTTGCGCCAAAGCGTGTCTGCTTCAGACGCGAGACGCTGTGCAAGCCATTGCGTCAGGTGCGACGCACTTACCCCCCATACATCATGTCTTCCTTTATCGCCATTCTCACCGTTTCAGATAGCGCCGCCGCGGGCCAAGCCGAAGACCGCAGCGGCCCGCTCTTGCGCGAGCTCGCGCGCTCGCTCTGGCCCGAGCAGGAGCCAATCATGGGCATCGTAGCCGACGACCGGGCCTTGATCGCCGCCCGTCTGCGCCAGTGGGCCGACGAGCAGGACGTGGCTCTGATCCTGACCTCGGGCGGCACCGGCTTCACCCCGCGCGATGTCACGCCCGAGGCCACCCGCGACGTCATCGAGAAAGAAGCGCCGGGCCTGGCCGAGGCCATGCGGGCCGTGGGCCTGCGGGTGACGCCCCATGCCGTGCTCAGCCGCGCTGTGGCCGGCATCCGCGGGCGCACCCTCATCGTCAACCTCTCGGGCAGCCCCAAGGCTGTGCGCGAGCAATTTGCAGTGATCGCACAGGTGCTGCCGCACGCCCTGGAGCAGCTACGCGCGGGCAAGGACGGCGTGCATTATGCCCGCTCGGGCGAGCATCGCCGCGAGGCGTAAATGCAGTTACTGGGCATTGGTTGGCTGCCGTTCCGAAAATAACCCTGCTGTGTCATTCTGAGGGAACGCAGAGACCGAAGAATCTCGCGATTGGTAACCGAGGAGATGCTTCGTCGTTATCACTCCTCAGCATGACACAATCAACTATTTTCATCCTGCTTCGTATTGCTTCCGATACCTCAATATCCAACTCTCCAATACCTTTGATGCTTGTTCTCCTGAGACTCTGGCCCTATGCCCTCCTCCTATTGGCGTAAATTGCTCTATGCCTTCGGCATGTTTGGCGTGACGCTGTCGTATCAGGCGTTTACGGGATGGATTCAATTCTATTATCTGGACATTTTGCGGCTGGCGCCCGCGGCCATGAGCGTGGCCTGGGTGCTTTTCACCATCTGGAATATGTTCAACGATCCCATCGCCGGGCAGCTCAGCGATAACACCCGCACCCCCTGGGGCCGCCGCATTCCCTGGATTGCAGTGTTGAGCATCCCGCTGGGCGTCAGCTTTTATCTGCTGTGGGCGGTGCCCTCGGGCCTGGTGGGGGAGAGTGCAGCCCTGTTCAGCGGGCTGTGGTGGTATTTCCTGGGCGTGTTGCTGCTGTTCGACACGCTGTGGTCGGCCATCACCATCAATTATGTGGCCCTGTTCCCGGAGATGTACCCCAAGCAGAGCGAGCGGGCGTCGGTGTCGGCCTGGCGGCAGGTGTTCACCATCATCGCCCTCATTCTGGCTATCACCTTTACCAAGGACATCGCCGAAAACATCGGCTGGGGCAAGATGGGGATTTTGTTCGGTGGGATCACGGCGCTGGCCTTTTTGATCTCCCTGTTGGGCAGCAAAGAGCGGCCCGAAAATCACGCTGACGGGCCCGAAGTGCCCTTCACCGCAGCTTTGCGCTATACGTTCAGCAATCGCTCCTTCCTCTGGTTCGTGTTTATGAACCTGATGGTGGAATTCACCTTGCTGGTGCTGCCCGCGGTGGTGCCGCTCTACGCCAAATATGTGTTGGGCGTGACCGAGGGCCTGCAACAGGGCCTGCTCAGCGGAGCCGCCTTCTTCACGGCTATTCCCTCCTTCGCCTTGTGGGCGTGGGCGGTCAAGCGCTGGGACACCCGGCGCACGGTCATTGCTTCGATGTTGGCCTTTGGAATTCTCCTGCTGCCACTGTTGTTCGTGCAGACCTATACGCAGGCCATCATCACCACGGCCACGTTGGGGCTGGGCCTGGCTGGCCTGCTCATGCTGCGGGACATCATGCTGGCCGATGTCATCGACGAGGATTCGCTGACCGCGGGCGTGCGCCGCGAGGGCATGTACTTCGGCATGAATGGCTTCATCATCCGTCTGGCCTTCGCTTTTCAGGGCGCGATGCTGGGCGGAATGCTGGCAATGACCGGCTACGATCCGGCGCTGGCGTCGCAGCCACCCCATGTGGCCCTGGGCCTGCGCCTCCTCATTACCCTGGTTCCCATGACCGCTATCCTCATTGGCGTCTTCGCCGCCTGGAAATACCCCTTGCATGGCCAGCAATTGCACGCGGTCAAGGCCCGCCTGGACAGTTTGGAATAACCAATCTCTCAATCTCTAAATCTTCTCTATGTCCATCGATCCCAACGACTTTTTCAGCCAGCCCGACCCTTTCACCGACGTGCCGCCCGATCATCGCTCGGGCTTTGTGGCGGTGGTGGGACGCCCGAACGTGGGCAAATCCACCCTGATGAACGCCATTTTGGGCCAGAAGGTGGCCATCGTCTCCCATCGCCCGCAGACCACCCGCAACCGCATCGCCGGCATCCTCACCCGCGAGGATTGCCAGATCGTGTTCATCGACACGCCCGGCATCCACAAGCCCGAGCACAAGCTGGGCAAATACATGGTGGACGAGGCCTTTCGGGCGCTGCCCGACGCGGACCTGGCCCTGTGGGTGGTGGATGTGAGCAAGATGCCGCGCAGCGATGATCGCCGCGTGGCGCGGGCCCTGGGCCAACAGCATCTGCCTGTGGTGCTGGCCATGAACAAGATCGACATCACTCCGCCCGACAAGCTGCTGGCCCACGCTGAGGCGTATCGGGCGCTGGTTCCGGGCGTGGTGGTGGATATCGCCGTGAGCGCGCTCAAAGGGCAGGGCGTGGATGCGCTGGTGGATGAAATTCGGGAGCTGCTGCCTCCGGGCCCGCGCTACTATCCTCCTGATCAGGTTAGCGATGTGCAGGAGCGCTTCCTGGTGGCTGAACTCATCCGCGAGAAGGTGCTGCTGTATCTGCGAGAGGAAGTGCCTCACGCCGTGGCTGTGGATTTGCAGGATTTCGAACAGCGGGAGAACGGCGTCATCTACATTTTTGCGCGGGTGTTTGTGGAGCGCGAGTCGCAAAAAGGCATTCTGGTGGGCAAGCGCGGCAGCATGATCAAGAAAATCGGCGCCGAGGCCCGCAAGGAGATCGAGGCGGCTCTGGGCCAGCGGGTTTATCTCGATCTGCATGTCAAAGTGCGGCCCAAGTGGCGCACAAATCCCGCGGAGCTGCGGCGACTGGGCTATGCCTGAGGCGGATGTGCTGGCCTATGAGCGCGTCTGGTGGGCGGAGGGACGCGTGGTGGCCGGGCTGGATGAGGCCGGGCGCGGGGCCTGGGCCGGGCCCGTGGTCGCCGGCGCGGTCATCCTGCCGCCCGAGCCTGAGCGCCTGCTGGAGGCCCTGGCGGGCGTGGATGATTCCAAACGCCTGTCGCCCGCGGCCCGAGACCGCCTCTACGATCGCATTCGCGAGGTTGCGGCCACTGCGGTGGGCGTCATCCCGCCCGCCGTCATCGACGAGATCGGCGTCCTCAATGCCACCTATCGGGCCATGGAAGCGGCCCTGGCCGCGCTGCCGCAGCCGCCCGATGCGTTGCTCATCGACTACATCCCCCGGCGCCTGGGTGCGCGGGAGCAAAAGCGGCTGGTGCGGGGCGAAAGCGCGTCCCTGAGCATCGCCGCGGCCTCCATCATCGCCAAGGTGCATCGAGATCGGCTGTTGGTGGCGCTGGACGAGCAATATCCCGGCTATGGCTTTGCTAGACATAAGGGCTATGGCACGAAGCAACATCGGCGGGCCATTGCCGAGCTGGGGCCTGCGCCCATCCACCGGCTTTCCTGGGCGCCGTTTCGGCAGCCGCGTTTGCCTTTCGAGGAGACAGCATGAGGAAGTTTTTGGTTAGCAGTAAGCAGTGTTCAGTAAACAGTAAGCAGTTATCAGTAAGCAGTAAGCAGTTATCAGTAATCAGTAAACAGTGTTCAGTGGTGGCGATTGTGTTAGCGTTGGTGGTGCTGGCGCTGGCGGGGTGCGGCAAGGCGACGCCCGCGCCGAGGCCCACATCCCCTGTTCCCGTCTTCGATAACGACGAGGCGGCCATCCGCTGGCTGCTGGAGGCTGAGAGCCGGGGCGTGGTGAACAAAGATATGGACTTGCTGGCCGCCATCTGGGCGGAGGACGCGGTGGTGACCGACGCCAAGCACACGCCCGACGATCCTGCGGACGACGCCCGCTGGCAGGGCATCGATGCGGTGCTGGATCGCTACGTGACGCTGGTGTTCCCCGGCAATCCCACGATGGCTGCGCCCGCCGATATGCAGATCACCGTCGATGGCGATACGGCCACGGCCCTCTCCACCACCCGCATCAACGACGAGCTCTCGCCGGGCGGGGACAGTTGGACGTTCGTGAAACGGGACGGGCGCTGGTTCATCCAATCGCTGATGTACAATCTGGAGCCAAAATAGGCGCTCTGAATGGCAACGCGTGAAAATGGGGCGGGCCAGGTGCGTCGCACTTGATCCGGAGCCCCGTCAGGTTTCCGACAGGACTTGACCTGCCGCGGCCGCGGTTCCTGGCGAGTGCGACGCACCTTGAATGAGGTCAGGGCTCGGTGCGGGCCCGGGGATGCGCCTTCAGCGCCGTCCGTTTGGGATTGAAATTCAGCAGCTCGGCCAGCGTCGTCTCCGGCTTCAATTTCGCCTCGATCTCTTTTGGATCGGCTCCCTGCTCCATGAGTTTGACGGTGAATTCGCTGTGAAAGGCGTTGATCGTCTCTTCATCGGCGTGGGGATGGGCCTTGCCCACGACTTTGCGCAGATGCCCCAGCGTGACCTGGGTGTAGATGGTGGTGGTTTGCAGATCGGCGTGGCCCAATAGCTCCTGCACGGTGCGCAGGTCTGCGCCCCCTTCCAGCAGATG
>WGCR01000185.1 GCA_015493675.1 Anaerolineae bacterium | reverse complement strand
TTGAACGCATGCGTCGCCAGATAGCTCTCGATAATGCCGTCAGGATCGGCCTGCTCTGTGGCCCAGTAGATGGCGAAAATCCGATCGGCGTGCTGCAGGATGGCGCTCAGTTGGGCGCGGGTCTGGTCGGGATCAGGAGGACGGGTCTCGGGCAGCAAATAAACCGGGGCTGGGCCGTGATCATACTGGCTGAACGCATCATTCTGGCCGGGCGCATCCAGGATGATGACATCGCCGGGCCGATAGACGGCCTTGAGATAGGCGGCCAGGCCGCGATAATCATCCCGGGCCACTGCCGGATCATGATAGTAGTGATTGAGAGCGGGCAGCGCGGGCACAGCCAGCAACAGAAAAAGCAGAGGCGTGATCAGGTAGGCCCGCACAGTGGCCGCATCGATCTCCCCGCGCCGGGGACGCCGCATCGCCGGAATGCCCACCGCGTCCATCCCCAGGGCCAACAACAGCAGCCAGGCGGGCAGCGACAGCAGCAGGAATTTGAAGAATGTGGGGGTGAACGTGCCGGTGACGAGCATGGCGACCAGCGGCAAAAACAGCCACAACAACGCCAGCAGCGCCGCCGCGACTGTCAGTCCCTTGCTGCGCACCTGTCGCCACAGCCCCCATCCGATGAGGGCAAAGGCGAAAATCCCCACAGCAATCTGCACGAAAATGTTGAGCGGACAGGGGATGGGGCCGCAGATGAAAAGCTGGAACGTGCGAGCCAGGGCCTGGAAGGCGTTGAACTGCACCTCGGGCCTGGGCCAGGTGGTCACCTGATGCAGAGCGGTGGCCGCCCAGGGCAGGAAGAGCAGGAGGACGATGGCCTGCAATGCCGCCCATGAGACCAGATAGCGTCCCAGAACCCGTTTGACGCCCTCAGCGCGTCGGCCCGCCAGCCAGGCCAGAAACGCCAGATTCAGTGCGATCAGATGAATGGGAAAGGCGTAATGGGTGTAAAGCCCCAGCGTGGCCATGAAGACATAGAGGATGGACGCGGCCGGAGCAGGAAACCGGCCCGGGCCGGGCGCGTCCCGCCACCACTGCGCCAGGGCGTAGGCCGCGAAAACAGCCGTCAGGGCCAGCAATTGATACATGCGGGCCTCCTGGCTGTAATAGATCAAAAAGGGATTGATAGCCGCCAGCAATGCCGCCAGCAGGCCCGTACGCTTATTCTTCAGCGCCGATCCCACCAGATAAACGCCCCACACGGTGACAATGCCCAACACCGCCGAGAGACTGCGGGCGCCGGTCTCATCCAGACCGAAGACAGCGCCCCAGGCCTTCAGCAGCAGATAGTAGGCGGGCGGGTGAATATCAGCCGCTGCGGATGTGATGATCGCTTCCGTCGTCTTCTGGGCCAGCACCACCGAATTACCCTCATCGGCCCAGAAACTCTGGCCGCCCAGCAGATAAAATCGCAGGCCCGCAGCCAGCAGCAAGATCAATAAAAGAAGAACGTAGGGGAGATAGCGCCGCATGGGGTGCATTATGGCCGAAGCGCGGCGGAATATGCAAATCTTTTTGAGCTGAGAGAGGGTTGGATGTAAAATGCTGCGAGTCAGAAGGGCGCGTTTCAAAATTCGGGCGCACTGACCGACTCAAGGCTGGTCTGCGATCCGGCTCACTTTTCCCGTTTAACCCGCCGGATTGCGAATCCGGCTGGACGCATATAGAATCAACTTCTCCTCCGCTCCCCCCGCTTTCTCCCCTCCCATAGCTCATGCGATTTTCCAAACTCGGACAGAAATTCACCGCTCAGACCGGCATCCTGCAATTGATGGATGATCTGGGGCAGGCCTTGAACAGCGAACAGCCCATGATCATGCTGGGCGGCGGCAACCCCGCCCTGATTCCGCAAATGCAGCAGGTTTTTCGTCAGCGCATGGCGGAAATCCTGCAAAATCAGCCCCGCTTCGACCGCATCATCGGCGCATACGGGCCTCCCGATGGCGATCTCGCCTTTCGCCAGGCGCTGGCGGATATGCTGGCGGCGCAATATGGCTGGCAGGTGGGGCCGGAGAACATTGCTCTGACCAACGGCAGCCAGACCGCGTTCTTTTATCTCTTCAACCTGTTTGGCGGCGAGACGGCCGAGGGCGGTTTTCGGCGCATTCTGCTGCCCCTGACGCCCGAGTATATCGGCTACGCCGATGTGGGCATCGCCGAAGACCTGTTTGTCTCGGCCCGTCCCACCATCGAATATCTCGACGATGTCCTCTACAAATATCATGTGGATTTTTCACAGTTGCAGGTGGGGGATGACATCGGCGCCATCTGCGTCTCCCGCCCCACCAATCCCACCGGCAATGTGCTCACCGATGAGGAGATCAGGCATCTGGCGCGCCTGGCGCGGACGCGCGACATCCCCTTTATCATCGACGGCGCTTATGGCACGCCCTTCCCCAACATCATCTTCACCGATGCCGAACCGGTGTGGGATGAGCATATCGTGCTGCTGTTGAGCCTCTCCAAGCTGGGATTGCCGGGCGCGCGCACCGGCATCGTCATTGCCAACGAGACCATTACCTCGGCCATCGCCAGCATGAACGCCATCGCCAGCCTGGCCCCGGGCAACATCGGCGCCGGCATCGCCCTGGATATGGCCCGCTCCGGCGAGATCATCCACCTGAGCCAGGAGGTGATCCGGCCCTTCTACCTGCGCAAGGCCCGCCAGGCCCTGGGCTGGTTTGCCGAGGCCATGGGGGATGTTCCCTATCGCATCCACAAGCCGGAGGGGGCTTTCTTCCTGTGGGTGTGGTTTCCGGGCCTGCCCATCGGCAGCGCCCACCTGTACGAGCGCCTGAAAGCCCGGGGCGTCATCATCGTGCCCGGACACTACTTTTATCCTGGCCTCAAGGATGACTGGCGGCACCGCACCGAGTGCATCCGCGTCAGCTATGCCCAGGATGACGCCACCGTGCAGGCGGGCATCCGCATCATCGCCGAAGAAGCGCGGCGGGCTTTCGAAAAGGGCTGAGAATCAGCTACGCCCGCCGAGGCGCGTCCCGGGCCAGGGTCTCAGCGCTGAGCCAGACGATGGCCAGCCAGAAAAGATCGGCCAGCAGCAGATGGATAACCTGCATGGTGACCGGGGCGTGAAGCCAGTTGTTCACATAGCCTGCCAGCCAGGTGAGCAAAATGATGATGATCAGGATCCAGGAGGATTTTTTGACGCCGGGATTGGGGCGGGCGGCCGCGGAATAGAAGGCAAGGATGATCCAGTAAAAGCCCACCAGAATCGATGTGAGAGGATGGTAGAGGCGGATGGCGAGGATGCCCGCCAGCACCGGCGATTGCTCGGGCGTGAGCCCAATCTGCAAAAACAGGCTGTCGCCCAGGGCGATGATCGCGCCAGTCACCACCAGCACAAGACCCAGCGCCAAACCGATGCCGTGCAGCCACCCCAATTTTCCCTGCTTTTTGAAGCCGAAAGCCTTGCCGCCCGATGACCAGTATGCCGTAAGGAAAATTGAGCCCAACAACAACAGGGTGTTGGTGAGATGCACGCCCATGATGTAAACCCGGGCCATGGAATCATCCGCCTCCACCCAGCCAAACAGCACCAACGCCGCCCCCACCAGCGATTCCAGGATCATGAAAATCATGGCGGCGACCGCGCCCTTGCGCACCAGATGCCCGCTGCCGTAGGCTCTGAAGGCCCAAATGAGCATCACAATCACGGCCAGCAGGGCCAGCCCGCTGCTGAGGCGATGGGTGTATTCCACCCACTGATCCGAAGTCTGCAACCCCGGCACGATTTCGCCATCACAGGTGGGCCAGTGAGCGCCGCAGCCAGCGCCGGAGCCTGTGGCTCGCACCACCGCCCCCCAGAGCGAAACAAAGATGTTGAGGATAAGCGTTCCCCAGGCAAATGCCGGGAATTTCTCTTGCGATCGCATAAATGCACTCCGAAAAAATGAAAGGATGAGGACAGCCAGATGGAAGCCATTCTACCATCAAACGCAGGCTGCCCTGAAAATCACCGAATCGCAGACAGGGATTCGTTTGCTCCCTGCCTTCTTTCAACCCCTTGCCACGCGTCTGTCAAACGGCTATACTCAGGGGGTGCGTTTCAAAATTGGGACGCCCTGACCGACTCAAGGATGCTGTTGGCGAAGTCCGAAAGGCTTCTGAATCGGCCATAAATCGGACAAAAATAGGGCTTTTTTGTCCTGAAGATACAAATTTCGAGCCGGATTTTTGCTTTGCAATAGTTCGCCAACAGCATCCTCAAGTCGAACGCTTCGGGCCTGCGGCCAGCCCCCTCTTCATCTCCCCCGCTTGCGAGGGAGATGAAGAGGAATAAGATGACGGCCTACGCCGTCCATTTTCGTCGTATGCAATTGGTCGCCGCAGGGCGACCACTGGCGCAATCTCATTCAGCTTCCTTACCTCCTCCCCTGCCCGTCTCGGAGCGGGGGAGGAACAGAAGGTGGGGGCCTGCGCCTGGAAAACCCGAGTTCACTCGGCCAGCGCCTGGCGACAAATCGGCGACGATTTTTTGCCCCCAAATTGAAACGCACCCTCAGAACCACAAGGGCGTGAAGTTTCATAGCCAAAAGACGCCCAAACTGGGGGGCCACAACATCAGCCTGCATAAAAATGCCCCCGTCATGTGGAGAACGGGAGCATGATGATGTCTGTAAACCAGAAGGAAATGCTAGACTTCAGGCAAAAAACGCCGCATGACTTCCAGATTTTCAATGGCCCGGCCCGCCCCAATGGCCACGCAGGCGATGGGATTATCCGCCACATAGCAGGGCACGCCCGTTTCCTTGGTCAACATCTTGTCGATGTTACGCAACTGGGCGCTGCCGCCAGTCAGAACAATGCCGCGATCGATGATGTCTGAGGCCAGCTCGGGCGGCGTTTTCTCCAGCGTTTGCTTCACCGTATTGATGATGGAGCGCATCGGCTCGGCCATGGCCTCGGTCACCTCTTCCGATGTCACAGTGATGGTGCGGGGCAATCCTTTCACCTGGTCGCGCCCGCGCACCTCCAGCGTCAACTCATCCTCCAGGGGCATGGCCGAACCAATCTGCACCTTCAACTGCTCTGCAGTCTGATCGCCGATGACAAGATTGTATTTCTTGCGGATGTAGCTGATGATTGCCTGATCGATACGGTTGCCGCCCACGCGCACACTGCTCCAGACCACAATATCATTCATCGAAATCACCGCGGCCTCAGTGGTGCCGCCGCCGATATCCACCACCATGTTACCCGTGGGGGTGTGGATAGGCAGACCAGCGCCATAGGCTGCGGCCAACGGTTCGGGAATCAGATACGCCTCTTTGGCCCCGGCATTGACAGCAGCGTCATACACGGCGCGGCGTTCCACGCTGGTAATGCCTTTGGGCGAGCTCATCATCACCTGGGGACGAAACAGGGGATTGCGCCCCACCACTTTGCGGATAAAATGCCGCAACATGGAAGTGGTCACAAAATAATCGGCGATGACGCCATCTCGCACCGGACGAAAAACCCGAATGCTGTCGGGCACGCGGCCCAGCATATCCGAGGCGTCGGCGCCCACGGCCACGATCTTGCTATCACGCGTGGAGACTGCCACAACACTGGGTTCTTGCAGGACAACGCCTTTGCCCGCCAGATAAACGAGCACATTTACAGTGCCAAGATCGATGCCAATTTGCTTTTCAAACATAGAGATTCCTCTTTTCAGATTGATTCTTTGATTTTCAGATTATAGTGCAGAACGCAGAAGGATGAAAATCCTGGACAAGAAGAAGCCGGACGCTTGGATAACGCCCGGCTTTTTGACACAATCGCGTATATGCGGTCTCTATTCTTCTTCCTGCTGCGCCTGGCGATAAGGCGTGTGGTCGGCTGAGCGGGAGCGAACAGCCGCACGCTTGCGCGCAACCTTCATGCGGGTGAGGGAGCGGCGCAATGCAGACTCCATGGCGAGACGACGCTCCATATCCCGATCCTTTTCAGGACCACCCAGATATTCCTGGGCCCGCCGCATGGCTTCTTCCGCCCGGGCGATATCGATCTCCTCTGCCGACTCGGCGGAACGGGCCAAAACCACGACCTCATCGGGGCGCACCTCGGCAAAACCGCCGCCGACAGAGAAATAGCGATCTTCCTCGCCATCATTGCGCACCAGAATCTCACCGGGCTGCAACACAGCCATCAAAGGCGCATGTTTGGCCAGCACGCCAATCGCGCCGGAAGCGCCGGGCAAAATGACCATCTTGACGTCATCGTCATAAACGATGCGGTCCTGGGCGATTAATGATAAATGAATTGTGCTCATAGCTACCTGAAAATGGGTAAGAGCTCGGATAGCGTCACGAGACTCGACTTAGTCGGCGGAGCGCAGCTTCTTGGCTTTTTCCACAGCCTCTTCGATACTGCCGATCATGTAGAAAGCTGCTTCGGGCAAATCATCATGCTTGCCCTCGAGGATTTCCTTGAACCCGCGCACGGTGTCTTCGATCTTCACATAGCGGCCCGGCTGGCCCGTGAATTGCTCGGCCACGAACATGGGCTGGGTGAGGAAACGCTGGATCTTGCGGGCCCGGGCCACGGTGAGACGGTCTTCCTCGCTCAATTCCTCGACGCCAAGAATGGCGATGATGTCCTGCAAGTCCTTGTAGCGCTGCAAAGTCTGCTGCACGCCGCGGGCCACCTGATAATGCTCCTCGCCCACGATGTTGGGGTCCAGAATGCGGCTGGTGGAGCCCAGAGGATCGACCGCAGGGAAGAGGGCCTGCTCCGCCAGCGAACGTTCCAGCGAGATCGTGGCGTCCAGATGGGCGAAGGTAGTGGCGGGAGCGGGGTCAGTATAGTCATCTGCGGGCACATAAATAGCCTGCATCGAGGTAATGGAGCCCCGTTTGGTGGAGGTGATGCGCTCCTGCAATTCCCCCATGTCGGTGCCAAGCGTGGGCTGATAACCCACAGCGCTGGGTAGCCGCCCCAGCAAGGCCGACACCTCGGAGCCCGCCTGCACAAAGCGGAAGATGTTATCGATGAAGAGCAGCACGTCGCGACCCTCGTCGCGGAAATACTCGGCCATGGTGACAGCAGTCAGGCCCACGCGCAGACGGGCGCCAGGCGGCTCATTCATCTGACCAAAAACCATCACAGTTTGAGGCAAAACGCCCGAATCCTTCATCTCGTGCCACAGATCATTGCCCTCGCGGCTGCGCTCGCCCACTCCGGCGAACACCGAAAAGCCGCTGTGCTCCTCGGCCACGTTACGGATAAGCTCCTGGATGATCACGGTCTTGCCCACGCCGGCGCCGCCAAACACGCCGGTCTTGCCGCCCTTGGTGAAAGGCGCCACCAGGTCGATGACCTTGAGACCGGTCTCGAACATCTCGGTCTTGGTGGACTGGTCTTCGAAAGAGGGAGCAGCGCGATGGATGGGATAGTATGTATCTGTTTCGACGTCCCCGAGATTATCAATTGCCTTTCCCGTGACGTCAAAAATGCGGCCCAGGGTGGAAAGTCCCACCGGCACCTTGATGGGTGAGCCGATAGCGACAGCTTCCATGCCGCGGCGCAGACCATCGGTGGTGGACATGGCCACCGTCCGCACCCGATCGTTGCCCAGCAACTGCTGCACTTCACACACCAACTCGCCGCCATCCTCCAACGAAATGATTACAGCGTCGAAGATGTCGGGCAGGTGGCCGTCAGGAAATTCCACGTCAACGACGGGACCGACAACCCGGATGATATGTCCTTTGGATTGGGATTTGCCATTCGTGCTCATCCAGTCATTCCTCCAATGCTACCTGTCAAATCTTGCAGGTAGATGCGATTTCATTTGATTGCTATTATTCAAGAGCGGCGACTGCGCCAGCAATATCCAGCAGGGACATGGTGATGGCGTGTTGTCGCGCTTTGTTGTACGTAAGCGTCAGATCGCCGATAAGTTCATCCGCAGCTTCGGTGGCGTTGCGCATGGCCACCATGCGGGCGGAATGTTCGCTGGCGATAGCTTCATAAAGGGCTTGCAGGATTTCGATCTCCAGCAGGCTTTGCAGAACCTGCTCCAGGACGGTCTCTGCATCTGGCTCGAAAATATAATCGATGGCCATATCGGGCGGCACGCTCTCATCGGGCACAATGGGCAACAATTGCATCACGGTGGGCTCCTGATTCACCGTATTGATGAATTTCATGAAGCCCACATACACGGCGTCATAGCGCTCGGAGATGAAATCATCCATCAGCACCCGGGCGATGGGCCCGACCTCCGCCGTAGCTTTGCGACGATGGCTGGCGGCCAGATAGCCGCTGGCCGGACGATCGCCCAGACTGACAAACTCCGCCCGGATAGGCGGGCCATACTTGCGCATCCAGTCCCGGCCTTTTTTGCCGATGGTGACCAATTCGACATCTTTGCCCTCTTTTTCCCAGCCTTTGATCCAGCGAGCGGCAGCAGTGATCATGTGGCTGTTCAGACCGCCGGCCAAACCGCGATCGGCGGTGATGAGGAGTAGTGCGACGCGCTTCACATCTCTCTGCTGCAACAGCGGCTGATCCGCTGCATAGGAGTTGCGGATGCGGGCCAGGAAGGAGAGCACTTCCATAGCCTTATTGGCGTAAGGTCGGGTCGCCTGGGCCTGAGCCTGGGCGCGACGCATCTTGGAGGCGGATACGGCCTCCATGGCCTTGGTCACTTGGGCAATGTTTTTGACGCTGCGAATGCGTCGCTTGATCTCACGGGTGGTAGCCAATGCGATCTCCTTCGGGATAATGATTATGGATCAAAATTGAAGATGGAGGGAGGCTTTGCGCCCAGTCGCCTCCACTTCAATCATCGATCGTTAATCATTGTTTCACACAAACTGCTTGTTGAATTCATCGATGGCCAATTTCAGCGCATCTTCTGTCTCGGGCGTCAGCTTTTTGTCCCGCTCGATAGCATTGCCGATTTCGGGATGGCTGGAAGCCATGAACTGATAGAATTTCTGCTCCCATTCGGGAATCCGATCAATCTCGATGTAATCAATGTAGCCCTTGGTGCCGGCGTAAATGATCGTCACTTCCTGAGCCAGAGAGAGCGGTTGATACTGAGGCTGCTTCAGCAACTGCGTCAGCCGCTGAAAACGGTCCAACTGGCGCTGGGTGGCTTTATCCAGATCAGAACCGAACTGGGCAAAGGCAGCCAGCTCGCGGCCTTGAGCCAATTCCAGCTTCATCCGGCCCGCAACCTGTTTCATGGCCTTGGTCTGCGCCGAAGACCCCACGCGAGACACCGAAAGACCGACGTTCAGGGCCGGGCGGATGCCTGCGTAGAACAGATCGGCCTCCAGATAAATCTGGCCGTCGGTGATGGAGATGACGTTGGTGGGAATGTAGGCGGAGACATCGCCAGCCTGCGTTTCAATCACCGGCAGCGCGGTAAGAGAGCCGCCGCCATATTCAGCATCCAGCTTGGCGGAGCGTTCCAGCAAGCGGCTGTGCAGGTAGAAAACATCACCGGGATAAGCCTCGCGACCGGGAGGACGGCGCAGCAACAGCGACACCTGGCGATAGGCCCAGGCGTGCTTGCTGAGATCATCATAGACGATGAGCGCATCTTTGCCCTGTTCCATAAACTCTTCGCCCATGGCCGTGCCGGCGTAAGGCGCCAAAAATTGCAGGGCGGCAGGATCAGAAGCGGTGGCGGCCACCACGATGGTGTGATCCATGGCGCCGTATTTTTCCAGCGTCGCCACCACCTGCGCCACACTGGCCCGTTTCTGGCCGATGGCGACATAGATGCAGATCAGGTCTTTGCCTTTCTGATTGATGATGGTGTCGATGGCGATGGCGGTTTTGCCGGTCTGACGGTCGCCAATGATGAGCTCGCGCTGGCCGCGGCCGATGGGAATCATGGCGTCGATGGCCTTGATGCCCGTTTGCACCGGCGTGTCCACGCTCTTGCGCACCACCACATTGGGGGCGATGCGTTCCACCGGGCGGAATGCATCCGTTTCGATGGGGCCTTTGCCGTCGATGGGCTGTCCCAGAGCGTTGACCACGCGGCCAACCAGGGCGTCACCCACAGGCACCGAAGCAATGCGTCCGGTGCTGCGAACAATATCGCCTTCCTGGATGCCGCTGTATTCGCCCATAATGATGGCGCCGACAGTATCCTCATCCAGGTTCAGGGCGATACCCAGAGTGCCGGTGGAGAATTCCAGAATCTCGCTGGCCATGGCATTCTGCAAGCCGCGGATGCGGGCGATGCCATCGCCCACCTCGGTCACCGTGCCCACATCCACCACGCTGGGCGGAGCTTCGAATTGTTGAATCTGTTCTTTTAACTGTCGGGTAAAATCATCGAGTCCGACTGCCATAAGTTCTTTCCTCTTTATCTGGATTGCGCCAACCGACGCGATGAAAACGCTTGGGTAATTCCTCAGACGCCAATTTTCTGGCGAAGAGCATTCAGACGACCGCGCACACTGTCATCGATGAGCTTGTCACCCACCTGGATAATCAGTCCGCCCAGGATATCGGAATCCACCACATAGGAGAATTCAAGATTCGCGCCAAAACGATCGATCAGATTCGCTTCGACCCTGGCCCGCTCTTCCTCTGTCAGCGGGACAGCACTGGTGATCACGGCCTGCAACGGGCCTCCAGCCTCTTCGCTCATGACCCGGCCCAGAGATTGCAGGATTTCATCAATCAGGCCGAAGTCATTATTGGTGAAAAGCACGCCCAGAAAATTCCGCAAGTCCGCGGGCGCGTCATCGGGCAGGACGCCATCCAGAAGCGACAATTTGGCGGTAATTTCAATCGTAGGATTGTCCAGCTTTTCCCGCAACTCCTTATTGGCAACATAAGCTGCATTGACCGCGCTCAGACCTTCAATCCAGGGATCGAGAGCAATGGCAAGGATACCGCGGGTGTACGCTTCAGGCGTTCTTTCCATGATTAGTTCAGGCTCACTTGAGACAGGAAGTCTTCGATAATCTTGTGCTGAGTCTTTTCATCCAGTCCTTCGCGCACGACGCGCTCGGTAGCCAGCATCGCCAATTCGGCAATCTGCTTGTGGGCTTCGGCCAGGATGCGCTGTTTTTCAGCTTCAGCTTCTTCGATAGCGCTGGTTTTGATTGCTTCAGCTTCACGGCGAGCCTGGGCCAGGATATCTTCCTTGACTTTCTCAGCCTGGGCGGACGCTGCGGCTACGCGCTGCTGCGCCTCGGCTCGTTCGGCTTCCAACTGCGCCATCAGTTTCTTGCGCTCTTCCTCGGCCTCGCGACGGGCCGCATCAGCAGCAGTCAATCCCTCGGCAATCCTCTTTTTGCGATCATCCAGCATCTGAGAGATGGCCGGAAAGACGAATTTCTTTAGCAGAAAATAGAGGAGAAAGAAATTGACAATATACGACAATAAATAGTTAAAGTTCAGGCCTAAAGCCGCCATACATCAACCTCCTTGAGCTGTAAGGGCGTTTAAGTAAAAAGAGCCTTGGCTTTACTTAAGGCCAGGCGCACCCACAAACAGCAACAAGAGTGCAACAACCAATGCATAAATAGCGATAGATTCGGCGAACACGATACCGAGAATCATGTTGGTGCGGATTTCGCCGGCGACTTCGGGATTGCGCCCCATGGCCTGCAAAGCGCCCATGACCAACAAACCGATGCCAATGCCAGGGCCAATAGCGCCCAAACCAATTGCGAGACCGGGAGAAAGAATTTCTACCATGATGAACTAAGTCCTCCGTGAAGAAGAGATGGTGGGAATAGATTTCAAAAATCAATAAAACAATGATTGATGATTAAAGCTTACATGATGTGCGAACAGATTTAATCATCAGTCATGAGTCATTATGCTAGTGATGCTCATCTCCGGCATGGCTGTGGGTAGCCTGCTCGAAGTAAATGAAGGTGAGGATAGCGAACACGAAAGCCTGCATAAAGCCCGCAAAGAGCTCCAGCCCGAAGAAGGGCAGGGGCAGCAGGAAAGAGACCAGGAAGGCCATCACGAAGAGCAGCACCTGCCCGGCGAAGATATTGCCAAACAACCGGAAGCTGAGGCTGATAATCTTGGCGAACTCGGAAATGAACTCCAGGACGCCGACGAATATATCGACAAGCTTCATGCCGGTGATGACGGGCATGGCGAAGCGGCGGGCGTATTTGCCGCCCAGGCGCCGAAAACCGATGACATGGCTCCAGATGACAACAAGCAACGCCAAGCCGATGGTGAGGTTGAGATCGGTAGTGGCTGCGCGCACATAAGGGGTGAGCACATAGCCCCGGGGATTATGGGGATGATAGACCTCCCCGGCGCTTTCCGCTTCCTCTTTTTCTTTCTCAATTTCTTCCATATCCGCAGGCGTCAACTTCACCTGTTTGTTGGTCAGCGTTTCGAACAGCCAGAAATGTTGGATCTCATACCCCACATTCACGCCCTTCTCGGCATAAGCCACCTCCACCGGCTCGATGACGCCGATGCTGTCGATGCCGGGAATCAACTCCATCCAGTTGGCAGCCAAAAGGAAGAGGAGGATCGTCAGAAAAACGCCAATCCACGCTCTTGCTTTTTCCTTGCCGCCAATATCCGTCAACATCCCCTCGAAAATTTCATAAACCCATTCAAAGATGTTCTGCAATTTGCTTTCGGGCACATCCTGCATCTGGCGCACGGCCAAAAAACTCAGGACCAGCACAACGATATCGGCAATAATCGTGGCGACGAAGGTGTTGGTGATCTTGAATTTGCCGATGGCAAGACCAGGGATCGCCTCTCCTGGAAGCAAAATGGTGGGCAGAGGAACCCGGAAAAACACCAGCGAGATGACGATAACTGCCAGGATGCCAACAGTGAAGGCAAGGGGTTTCGGTCGGAGCAGTTTGCTCATTACGATGATTCTCCTTTTTCTACGTTTTCTTCTTCAGAAACCGGAGCGATTGTCAGATAACGGGTTTGAATGATGCGAATAACGATAATCATCGCCACAAAAGTCCCTGCGAACATGCCAAACAACGTCCCCAGGGGGGCTGAATCTGATAAAATATCAAAAGTGACGCCCAGGAAAAGAGGCACGATAAGCGCTAATCCGACGAGAATGACAAGTTTTATTGTGAGTTGCACCCAATCAGGATGCTTCGTTGCATTCTGACGTCGCATAAATATTCCTGGAAGAAAACATCATGTGCGATCCTGCCTGAACGCGGTAGAGTATACCCCAAGAAAGGCTTTCGCGCCAAATTACACAGACATCAAATCTCCGACAAAAAAACGGGGTCGCCTCGTTCATGATTCCTCCGCAGCAACGAATTGCAGGGGGATTCCTATGGGATCTCTCACCTTCAAAACGCCGGAAGGCAGGCGCTGAGACGCCAATCCCGCCCGCTGGAATTTTTCCGCCAGCGCAGCCAAATTCCTGACTGCAAAAACAGGTTCGGCGCCATGAAGCTGCTGTCGGGCTTTGCACTGCCAGCGAGTCGTGCGAAGCGCCACCGGGACATTTTCGGCAACCAGATGCACATGAGCAAAATAAGCAAGCCCCACAGGCAGCCCGATGACATCCCGGTAAAACTTCACACTGGCTGTGATGTCATGGGAATAAATGGTGAGTTCAGTCACGCCGCGTAGCGTGACAGGCTGCGCCTGAGGCGCATCCTGGCGTCGTTTGGTGCGCAACGCCTTGCGCTGCGAGATGCGCCATGCGCCCGGATCGGTCTCCTGCGCCAACTCGAAGGGATTGCTGTCCTTGTCCAGAAAAACAAGAAGACTCATCCCAGGCAGCATCTCCTCGAAAACAATTGGAATATCATGAGACATCAGGTAGCCGCGGGCGCGGCCAAAATCATCGATGCCAAACACGGGCATAACCCCATGAGGCCCGCGCGTCCCGCAAAACTTTCCACCGGGAAAATGTTCCCACACCACATCGCCCATCTTGTACTGCAACGCATTTTTATGACGCGCAGCCAAAAGCCCGAAATGCCGCAGCCAGAAATCCTGGCTCACCGCCAGATCACTGACATACGTTTTCAATCCAACCAGACGGGGAAGAGTCATGGATAGTAGCTCATCCGAACTTTGATTTGGGTGTGTCCATTTTCGGTTGAGAAGCGTAGGCCGCCCTCCAAACTGAAGAGCTCTAAAACCGACCTCCGGGAGGTGGGTGATAACTTGTTTGCTATCTGCCACCTTCCCGCCAGGCGAGAATGAAGGTTTTCTCCACGGCCTTCACCCCCACCTCCCGGAGGCCTTGAAAGCTGGCCTGCACCCGCTAGACTCGACCTCCAACTCATTTTGGACACCCCCTTTGATTTTCACCCGCAAGCGAACAACCGCCAAAGGATGAGCGTCAATATGTCGGCTGATCAGGCAGGTCGTACTCGCCCGGCTCCCGGGCCTCGGCCAGATCCAACGCCGCCAGCAGCTTCTCGAAATTGTGGGCCAGATCCATCTCCAATAAAATGGCCAACACCCGATCTTCCTGCAAAATAAGGGCGGCGTGGGTGCGAAAACGCTGGTTTTCCAACCGCTTGATGGGAATCCCCACCTCAGCGGCAAATGCCTTTTCAGCATCACACAGAAAAGAAACGTCTTCCAGACCGGCCAGATTGCGCCAACTCTCCAGTTTTGGGAAAACCTGGCCGCTGATGATGTAAAAACTGACGCCGCGTTTGTCCAGCATGGCCAGCCGGGAGGCGTAATCCATGCCCGGCGGCGGCAGTGGCATAGGATTAACCGGCGCGGGATTGTAAATGCACACGCCCAAAGCGCCCGGCTCAACCATATCGATGGGCGAGAGCTCTACGCCCTCGGAGCTGGGCATCAAGATGCGCGGAAGAAAGGAGCCAACGCTGATATTCAGGCCGGTGATCTTGGGGGGAAGTGGTTGCGGGATGGTTGAGAACATGAAGGATTCCGTTATTTGCCTTGCCACTGAGCGCGGCGTTTTTCGACAAAGGCGGCCATGCCTTCCTTCTGATCCTCGGTGGCAAAGAGGAGGTGGAAGGCTCGGCGCTCAAATTGCAGCCCTTCATACAGGCTGAGTTCGAAGGCTTTGTTTACCGATTCTTTGCCCAGCCGCACGGCCACCGGAGCCTGTCGGGCCAGCTTCTTCGCCAGCTTCAAAGTCTCATCCAGATAGGTTTCCACCGGATAGACATGATTGACGAGGCCAACGCGCAGGGCGTCTTCAGCAGAAAGACGGCGATCCAGCAACACCATTTCCATGGCCAGGGCTTTGCCCACGGCCCGAGTCAGGCGCTGAGTGCCGCCAAAGCCGGGAATGATGCCCAGATTAATCTCGGGCTGACCGAACTGGGCGCTTTCGCTGGCGATGATCATATCACAGGCCATGGCTAACTCGAAGCCTCCGCCCAGGGCATATCCGCTGACTGCTGCGATCACCGGCTTTTTGATGTGGTTGATGGTCTCCCACTTGCTGATGAGATCGTTCAGCAGCATATCCATGGCGCTGGCCGTAGCCATGGCCTTGATGTCCGCACCCGCAGCAAACGCCCGATTGTCGCCAGTCAGTACGATGGCGCCCACCTCGGGATCAGCGTCGAAGGCCTCCAGCGCTTCGCCCAACTCCCCCATCAACTCCGGACTGAGCGCATTCAGTGCCCGGGGGCGATTGAAACGGACAAGACCGACGCCGTCATTTTTTTCAACGATGATGTATTGATAGTCCATGAGGATGCTCCTTGGATTGATTGAGAGGTTCGCGAAGATTAGATGACCGAATACTGATCACTGCTTACTGGATTTACTGCTTACTGGGTTTACCGGCGTGTCACGCCATATTTTTCCCGCCATCCACATGCCAGGCCACGCCCGTGACATAACTGGCGGCATCGGAGGCCAGCCACAGGCACAAGGCCGAGACCTCCTCCGGTTGGCCCAGGCGGTCCAGGGGGATTTCAGTCTGCCAGCGGGCCATCTGCTCGGGGTTATCTCGCAGATGACTGGTCATTGGCGTGACGATGACGCCCGGAGCGACGGCGTTCACCCGGATGCCGTAGGACGCGAACTCCCGTGCGGCTTCCTTGGTAAAGCCCACCAGGCCCGCTTTGCTGGCCGCGTAGGCCGAACGCAGATACAGCGGCTGCGATTTGCCGGCAATGGAGGCGATGTTGATGATGGCTCCCTTGCCCTGCTCCCGCATCCGCAGTGCGGCTTGCTGGGTGCAGAGGAAAGCGCCGGTGAGATTCGCATCCAGCGTGCGTTGCCAATCTGCCAGCGAATGCTCAAAGATGGAACTGACTGGTTCCACGCCCGCATTGTTCACCAGCACGTCGATACGACCATGATGCTCATCGATATGGCGGAAAATCCAGTCCACCTGCTCGGGATCAGCCACGTCGCCCGGCGCGGCAAAAGCGTCATAGCCCTGTTTGATCAGCTCCGCCACGGCGTGACTGGCCCGCTCGGATATGATATCGTTGACATAGACCGTAGCCCCGAAGCGGGCGAAATCGCGGGCAATAGCGAAACCAATGCCCTGCCCCGCCCCGGTGACCAGGACGACAGCGCCGGAGAAATTGTAAACAGGAGGGGAAAGACGAGACGTTTCGGTCATACTATCTTTGCAACTTGTCAGAGAATCGAAGGAATTCCAGTTGTAGCGTCATTCCCGCAGCGACGCCATCCGCGGCCAGCGTTCGGGGTCATATTCTTTCAGCCATTGCAGGGCGCTCTGGGCAAAAATCGCAGCCCCTACAGACAAGGCCCGCTCATCTACATCGAAAGTGGCTGTGTGCAAAGGGCGAATGTCGGGCCAGTCGGGATGCTTTGCCCCGATACGGATGAATGTCCCCCGCGTATGCAGCATATACCACGAGAAATCCTCGCCCCCGGTCGTTTTTGCGGCCTCCCTCACCTGGTCCGACCCAAAAAGCTGTTGTCCGATGCGGGAAATAAACCCGGTGAGCAGGCCATCGTTGATGACTGGCGGATTGCCGCGGAAATACTGATAACGGTAATCCCCGCCCATTTTCTGTACGATGGAGACGAGTTCCTCCAGCTCCTGCTGCAACAGATCGCGGATGGCGGGATCGAAGCTGCGCACAGTGCCGGTGAGCGTCACCTGATCGCTGATGATGTTTTCCCGCACGCCGCCATGGATTTCACCGAAGGTGACGACGCCTTCCTGCACTGCGGGGATGCGGCGGGAGACCAGGGTCTGGGCGGCCAGA
Source organism: Anaerolineae bacterium (assembly GCA_015493675.1). GTDB lineage: Bacteria > Chloroflexota > Anaerolineae > J102 > J102 > M2005. The sequence goes on along the minus strand of WGCR01000185.1, from coordinate 841 downwards.
ATCACCTGGGCGGCCATCACGATGGCGTCAGCGCCCAGATACGCGTAGGCGCCATGGGCTTTCTTGCCCAGGATGTCGATGACGATGCGGTCGGCCGCGGCCATCATGGGCCCGGGCCGCACGCCAATGGTTCCGGCGGGCAAAGTGGGGTCCATGTGCTGCCCGATGATGACGTCCACATCATCCACAACGCCCTCTTCGGCCATCAACTTGGCGCCGCTGTAGCCATCGCCGCCGATGATCTCCTCGGCCGGCTGGAAGATAAGTTTGACCCGGCCCGGAAGTTGATCCTCCACCTGTTTCAGGAGCATCGCCGCGCCCAGCAGCATGGTGGTGTGCGTATCATGCCCGCAGGCGTGCATCACGCCCGTCCGCCGGGACCGATACGGAACGTCATTCTCCTCATCGATGGGCAACGCGTCCATATCGGCCCGCAATGCGATAACCGGGCCATCGCCCTTTCCGAGATAACCCACAACGCCAGTGCGGGCCACTTCGGTGTCATGGGGAATCCCCAGATCGTGCAGGGTTTTGGCTACGAATGCGCCGGTTTCATATTCTTCGAAGGAGAGTTCGGGCCATTGGTGCAGATGACGACGGATGCGTTTCAGTTCGGGTAGGAGGGCTTGGGCCTGGGAAAGCATGGGCAAGGAGGCGTGTGTGAAAGGGTGAGGGTGGGAGTAAGCTGTGTGACCCGTCCTGATATATGTTTACGCTCTCAACGACAAAAGGAGTCGTAAACATGGTCAAGAAGGTCTACAAGCGATATAGTGAAGCATTCCGAATCCAAGTGGTTCGGGAGTATGAACAAGACGGCATTTCGTTGAATAAGCTACGTCAG
>WGCR01000184.1 GCA_015493675.1 Anaerolineae bacterium | reverse complement strand
CCAACCCGGCAGACGACCTGGCTCCCGGGCCAGCGTAGGCAAGCGAAACAGCGGATTGACTTCGGATGATCTCCTTTTCATCGCCGTGAATGGCAACATGGTTTGAAAAACAGCAGGGATCCAGGATACAATAGGACGACTCGCCATGATCTGCCTCCTTTTTGGCGAAGATCGGGGCGTCGCAACCCATATTTTAGCCAGGAAGAAACGTCATGGCGAGTCATTGGCCAAAACGTAACCTTCTTCTGGCCCCCGGACTGCAAAACGTAACCTTACTTTTGAAGATTACGTTTGAAGCTCCAAAAACGTAACCTGGTCCGCCAAAGATTACGTTCAAACGTAACCTTGCATTTCCAAGGTCCTACCCTCTACAAATGGGGCTGGAAATGGCATTGGCGCAGGATCCGCTGAATGCGTTCACCGCCTACATCATCATGATGAAGTTCATTCTCATTTTGCTGGTTGGGGCTTTTGTCATCGCTTTCAGCGAGTTGGTGAGACGGGAGGAGCTTTTGCGGCAGGAGATGAGCCGGGCCGCGGCCCGTGTGGCCGAGTTGAACACCCTGTTGATGCGATTGGGGGAAAGTGCGTTGGATACAGAACAGGTGCTGCGTACCATCCTGGAGAGTGTTCATACTGTTCCCGGCATTCTGCACAGTATGGTGCTTTCGCGGCAGCCTCATCAAGACTGCTGGCAGGTAGCCGCATCCACGCATCCTCAGATCAAGCCGGGGGATTGTCTGGACACTTTCCAGGTGGAGTCAGAGGATAACATCTATTTCGCCGCGGGAGAGGGGACGCGATCGCTGACGCCTCTCCCCGATTTTGTGGACGATCCACATATCCGCCGGGTGTCGGGCGTGTATCTGCATTCGCCCGAAGGCGAATTGCTGGGCATGCTGGTGATGGGGCGGGATCAGGCCCATCCGCTTCCGCCCGAAGATCTGGCATTTTTGCAATCTCTGGCCATGGAAGCGGGTCTGGCGCTGCGCAATGCCCGTCTTTATGCTCAGGAACAGGCGCATGTGGCCCGGCTGGAGCGTTTCCAGTTGGTGCAGCGCACCTATTTCTCTGCTATCAGCCACGAGCTAAAGACGCCTCTGGCCGTGTTGAAAATGCTGATCCCCACCCTGGATCGCTGGGGCGGCATGCCGTCTGAAACCCGCCGAGAGATTCAGGAGACCATGGCGAGCAATCTCCAGCGCCTGGAGACTATGATTCGCGATTCGCTGGAAAGTGATCGGCTGGACGCAGGCGGCGTCATCCTGAACCCGCGCGCGGTGGCTGTGCCCGAGGCCGTCCACATCGCCCACGAAACACTGAAGCCCCTCCTGGCCCAGAAGCATCTCATCTGGCAAGAAGACCTCCCGCCCGATTTGCCCGAAGTGCGCGCAGACCCCGCCCGTCTGGATCGCATTCTCAACAATCTGCTGGAAAACGCCGCCAAATTTTCCCCCGAAGAGGGCCAGGTTCGCGTCACGGCCAGCCAGGATGACGGGAAATTCGTGCGGATTTGCGTCGAGGACCAGGGGGCGGGCGTGCCGCCTTCCGAGCGGGCGCATGTCTTTGATCGATTTTACACCACCGCCAGCCAGGATGAAGCCCTGAAGGGCGTTGGCCTGGGCTTGTTCATTGCCCGTCGTCTGGTAGAACTGCATGGCGGGCGCATCTGGGTGGATGAAGCGCCTGGCGGAGGCGGGCGCTTCTGCTTCACTCTCCCTGTTCTCTCATCCCCATTCCTGGAGGATACCGATGAAATCAGCAGCTAAACGCATTTTGATCATTGACGATGAGCCCGACATGCGCCGGGCTATTCGCCTCACCATCCAGTTGCAGGAGCCCGAATGGGATGTGCTGGAAGCTGAAAATGGCGATAAAGGATTGTTGTTGGTTGAATCGGAGAAGCCAGACCTGGTGTTGCTGGATGTGCTTATGCCCGGTATGAGCGGCTTCGAAGCGCTGGAGCAACTGCGCCTCTTCAGCGATGTGCCGGTCATCATCCTCACCGTGCGGGATGATGAGCTGGACAAGGTGCGGGGGCTGGAACTGGGCGCGGATGATTACATCGTCAAGCCTTTCGGACACCTGGAATTGATGGCCCGCATTCGGTCGGTGCTGCGACGGGCTGAAGGCTTGGTGGCCGCCCACGAAGCGCCGGTGGAGCTAGATGGCCTGCGCATTGACTTCGACACCCATCGCATCACAGTCAACGGCGAGATCATCCCCATGACCTCGACCGAATACAAGCTGCTGGAAATCCTGGCTCGCAATGCCGGGCGGGTGGTGCCCTATCAGACGCTGCTGAATCGGGTATGGGGACGCTACGCGGTTGATAGTAGCGATTATCTCAAGGTGTACATCCATCGTTTGCGCCAGAAGCTGGAAGATGATCCCGCCCATCCCCGCTACATCCGCACAGTGCGGGGTCAAGGC
>WGCR01000183.1 GCA_015493675.1 Anaerolineae bacterium | reverse complement strand
CCATCAAAAGTGCGTTGCACTTTGTGTGGGAATAGCGACCAACTCGATTTCAAAAGTAACGTCATCGAACAGCACGCAGCGCAGGGCGTTGCCATCGCGGGGGACGCCCGCGGAGCCGACGCCGACAAGGGTCAGTGCGTCGGGGGAAAGCTGGATGATCGGGCCTTTGAGTCGGTGATAGCTGTTGTCTGCATCCAGTTGCTGCACAGCCTGCACATGGGTGTGACCATGAAAGGCCACGCGGCGTTTCTGAGCCCCCAACTCTGCAAAAGCGGCCCAAATAGCGTTCTGATCATGCAGCAGGCTGGGGAAGAGCTGCATCCAGCGGGGACGGTGTTGGGCCATGTAGCGCCGGGTTGCGGCCAGATCGGTGCATTCGGGCGGGAACACGGGGCTGGCGTGGCTGGCGATCCAGCCGGGGCCCGAGAGGTGTGCGGGCCAGGCCGCGACTTCGGGCTGGCGCTCGGGCGGAAATTTGTGGAGTCTGCTGACCTCCCAGTTGCCAAAAGTGTGCCGGACAGGCAGGGGATCGAGCATGGGCAGGGGGCGGGCGCCCATATCGCCCAGTTGCAGATAACGATCCACCTGGCGCGACGCAAGATAGGCCAGGGTTCTTTCCAGGTTATCAACTTCGTTGTGGATATCGGAAAAAATAGCATAAAGGGTCATGACATCACTAGTGTAGACCAGAGCGGGCATTCCATCAAGTAGAGGGGACAGAATCAGGCGCACCGTGTAACTGCAAGGATCAGAACGCCCCCCTTCTCCCAGACAGCCATCGACTGAACAGGTACGCGCTCATCACCTGCAAAGCATTTGCACACTCACATTTTTTATTATCGAAAGATAGCGTATTTCCGTATTCTTCGCTACAATATGAGCGTAAAGAGATGCCGCCGGCCCCTACATTGTCTCTTCACAGCATGGTGGCATCACTTTTTATCATTATCCTGGCGTGGCCCGATCAATGATGATCGAGCCACCACCATTTTTCTGCCAAGAGGCTTTTATGTTTGAAATAACTGCGACACGTCACATCGATCGGAGAGAACATCTTCTGATTCCACGTGTTCCTGTTCCCAAGCAGCCTCCGGAACAGCGCATCTTTAATTTTCACGAAGTATATCTGGGATACAATGAAGAGACGGTCAAAATCGAGGCGGCCCGCTGTATTCAATGCCCCGTAGAACAGGCGTGTCTGACAGCGTGCCCGGTGCATAATGATATCCCCCTGGCCATGTGGCATACGGCCCGCGGCGAATTTTATGAAGGCTATCTGGCCTTTCGCAAGAACAGCACCATGTCGGAAGTCTGCGGCCGCGTCTGCCCGCAGGAAAAACTCTGTCAGGGCTCCTGTGTGGTGGGGGCGTACGAGCCGCCCGTGTATATCGGCAAGGTGGAATTTTTCCTGGCCGACTGGATGCGCATTCACGGCAAGATGGATAGCGTGTTGGATAGCGAAAGAAAGCCGCCCACGGGCCGCACCGTGGCCATCGTCGGTTCGGGCCCGGCGGGCCTGCACGCGGCCGAGATACTGGCGCTGAAAGGGCATCATGTGGATGTGTACGAGCGCCATCCCAAACCGGGCGGCCTGCTCATGTACGGCATTCCCGACTTCAAGCTGGAAAAAGACAAGGTGCAAGGCATCACCGAACGCTGTGAACATGCCGGTGTGCGCTTCATCTGCAATACAACCGTCAATACGCCCGGCAATCCCTATGTCGAAGACCTGCTTTACGAATATGATGCGGTGCTGGTCGCCATCGGCGCTGAAATCCCCGCTACCATGGGCACCGAAGGTGAGGATTTGCCCGGCGTCTGGAAATCATTGGATTTCCTGATTTCCCTGAACCTGCAAGAAGAGATGTTTCCGCCCGGGCTGGAGCGCCCCGACATCGAGGGCAAGACCGTGATGGTGGTCGGCGGCGGCGACACCAGCTCCGACTGCGTGCGCTCTGCGGTGCGCGCGGGCGCTGGCCGCGTCATCCTCAGCTATCGTCGATCCGAGAAAGAAATGCCCGGCCGCGAGGAAGACCGCGGTTTTGCCAAAGAGGAGGGCGTGGAGTATGAATTCCTCACACAGCCCGTGCGGTTTATCCCTGGCCCCGATGGCAGACTGGCTCAGGTAGAGCTGCGGCGTATGAAGCTGGGCGAACCCGACAAATCGGGCCGCCGTCGCCCGGTGCCCATCGAGGGCAGCGAATTCATCACCGATGTGGACATCATGGTGCTGGCGTTGGGCTTCTGGCCCGACGAGAAATTCGCCAAGGCCACGCCCGGCATGGAGACCAAACGCTGGGGCGAGATCAAGGTGGACCCCGAGACCGGCATGACCTCCCGCATTGGCCTGTGGGCCGCTGGCGACGCCGTGAATGGCGCCGATTTGGTGGTTACAGCCATGGCCGGGGCCCGCAAAGCCGCGGATTCCATCCACGAATATCTGCTGACGCTCAGCAAAGAATACGAAGAGCTGGGCGTGGAGCCGCCCAAACCGCCCGAGGCCCCCGCGGGCCTGGAACCGGGCTGCGCCCAGAGCTTCATCGTCACCACCCCCGCCCGCAAACCGGTCAAACTGGATCGCATGGGCTGAGGCCATCTTTACCTGAATATAAAACTCCGAGGCCAGCGCTGGCCTCGGAGT
>WGCR01000182.1 GCA_015493675.1 Anaerolineae bacterium | reverse complement strand
TGGTGCACCCGCTGTCCCTCGACGATGCGTTTGACTTCCAGTTCAACCTGCTTGCTTTCCAGCGCTTTGAGAGAATCATACCAGATGGTGTAGGTGCGCTGGATGTTTTCACGGTCTTGCAGGATGCTCGCAACTTCTTCCTGCAAGCCAAGCAGGTCTGTTGTCATCATGTCTACATCAGATTGAACCAGGGGCTGCAATGTCTGGAGGGTTTCTTTCAACGCCTGGGGAGACATCTTTTGCAGGGTTGCAAAGTCAAGTCCGTAACGCGCCAGCATGGGGGTGTCCAGAATAGCCAGATGGGTGACGTCCTCTTGCTCGTCGATGGCTGTCAGTACCGTAGTGATTTTGTCCAGAAAGACTGTGAGATTAGCGACGTCGGAGCTCTTGATGGTCAATTCCTGTTTGATGGCGCTCTGATTGCCGTAAAGTTGATCTTCACCCACTCCCGTCAAATCCCCGGTGAATCCCAGACCGATGCCGTATTGCGCCCGGAATGCACGCCATTGCTCCTCCCAGTCGGCGTGAGATTCCTTCATATCCTTCTCTGCTGCGGCGAAAGCATCCTGATCGCCGGCGTAGATGTCGGCGATGGCGACAGGCAGCGCGTCGGCAATGGCGTTGGCCAACAACGCTGCATCAGTGGCATTGCCGCTCTTGACGCTGATGGTGAACAGTGTTCCCGCCGCCGGTTTGACAGTGGTGGCGGCAACGACTTCCTGGGGCGTGTAGGTGCGGCTGAGTTGTGCGCCGACCTGCGCCAATGCCAGACTTGCGACTTTTTGCGTTTTTACCAACGGCATCACTTCTGCCCGCCAATCAAAGCGCAGATCCACGATGTCATAGACCTTGTTATCCCAGCGCCAGATCAGTTGTGGCTTGGGGGCGATTATGGTGGTGGTTGCGGTGTAGCGCACCGGGGTGAGAAAGGAGAACAGGATCGCCGCCAGCAGGGCAATGAGAGCCGGGAGGACGATCAGTTTCCAGTGCTGTCCCAGGCGTCGCAGATAGAGGGAAAGTCGAAAGGGTTGGTCCATGAGTGATGTTACAGAAAAGAGGTGTAAGCGACAATGAGGAGGAGTCCGACGACTGCGCCGATAATCCAGCCAACGATGACATCTCCGAGATAATGCACGCCCAGAGCCACGCGGGCCCAGATGCAGATCAGGGAGATGAACCAGAAGAGCGCCGCATATTCGGGGAAAATCCAGGCGCCGAAGATGGGCAGGGTTCCCATGCGGGTGGCGTGGCCGCTGGGAAAGGCGTGACGGTCATAGCCCTTGCTGTAAAAGCCGTCGATTTCCTGAGGGCGGGGGCGTTTGAGCGCGAATTTGATGCTATAGGTGACCACTGCGGCGATAATGGACGCCAGCAGCCACAGGGCAATCTGCCAGCGGCGGGGTGGTTGGAAGAGGATGATGCCGGCGATCCATAACAGCAGCCACAATGGCCCGTCGCCAAGGTGGGCGGCTATCGAGGCGGTCATTTTGCCGAGGCGGTGATCATCCACCCGCAGCGCCTGACTCCAGCGCTGATCCTGCATTTCCAGGCGCTGTATCCAGCTCATGCCTGCGCCCCCGCAGGCCCTTCCAGTTTGGCCCGCACCATATCCAACTGATGCGGTTTGTCTACATCCATGGCCAGATCAGCGTAGGGCGAGACGACGATATGGCCTTTGGCGTGCAGGAGCCGTTCGCTCAAGTCTTCTGCATCTTGGATGGAGAGGCGGCGGAAGAGGAATTTGATGATCGTCTTGAATCCCAATAATCGGGCCTGTTGAAATGCGCTTTTGCGTTTGGCCAGGAGTTCCCGCACCAATTGTTCATTATTGTGGGCAATAGCGAGACGCACGAAGAAAAGATCACCGCCGCAGAATTTCCCTTCCACCACCGGCACATAGGAACGGCGCGAGTCCGGGAACGCTTTTTCCATCACGTTTCTTTCGACGACGGAATAATAGAGATCGCCTTTCTGGCTTTCGCAGGTTTCGACAAACCAATCCACTGTGGAGGCCTGGAGCGTGGGGATGTCTCCGGAGGCGCTGATCAGAAATTCGACATCTGGCTGGTGCGTCTGAACGGCGTTGATTCCCGCCATGATGTTATCGAAATGTTTATCCTGGTTGGGGATGTAGATGACGTCTGTTTCGAACGTTACATTATCTTCGGGCCCCATGCCGACGATGTATATTTGGTCGACGCGTGCGCTTTCCCGCAATGCCTTGACGACCCAATACACCATGGGCTTGCCTGCGATAGGAATCAGAGATTTGCGTTCAACTCCCATGGCGAGGGCCAACGGGTCCGGGTTTTCGTGCGAATAGCCTGCCAATACCAATGCGGGATAGGTTTTCATGACGGACTCCAAATGATTGAAATAATGTCGGGAACTGGAGAAAATGTGATTGTTTCTGATCTCTGATTATAGTGCAGAAATGGGTTTGTCGGGAAAATGTGAGGCGTGTGGCGGTCGATCTGGTCAGAATCGGGGCTAAAATCGAGGACTTGGATAGTCTGAAATGCTCATCAGGCCTTTAATTCTGCGGATGGTTTGCCATCCCAGATGATCTGCGCCAATCTGCGACCTGTGGGCGTGGCGGCCAGTCCGCCCTCTGCCGTTTCCTTGAACCGGGCATCCATGCGGCGTCCGATGCTGGCCATGGCGTCGATGACCTCGTCTGGCGGAATTACGCTTTCGATGCCCGCCAGCGCCAGATCCACAGCGATGAAACACTGGGCTGCGCCCGCGGCGTTGCGCTTGACGCAGGGGACCTCCACCAGGCCCGCTACCGGGTCGCACACCAGCCCCAGCATATTCTTCAGGGTGATGGCCACGGCCTGGCCCGATTGATGAGGCGTTCCCCCCAGCAATTCCACTGCCGCGGCGGCGGCCATGGCGGCGGCGCTGCCTGTTTCGGCCTGACAACCGCCCGCCGCCCCGGAGATGCTGGCCCGGCGGGCGATGACCGCGCCCACGCCGCTGGCTGTGAACAGGGCATTGATGATCTGTTCATCGCTGAAGCCGGAGGCTTCCTGCAAGGTGAGCAGCACGCCGGGGAGAATGCCCGCCGAGCCGGCGGTGGGCGTGGCCACGATGCAGCCCATGCCCGCGTTGACCTCATTGACGGCCATGGCCCGGGCGATGGCGCGGCTGAGGATGGGCCCGGTGATGGGCTGATATCCGTTCTCCAACTGCTGCCACAGTTTCCAGGCGCCGCCGCCGCCGCTTATGCCGCTGAGAGAGTGTACGGGACGGGAAACGCCCTCTTCGGTGCTGCGCCGCATCACCTCCAGGCGTTTGCACATCAGCGCCCAGATTGTTTCTGGCGGGCGATCTGTCAGCGCAGCTTCACGGGCGATGACGATCTGGTGGAGCGGTTGTTTTTGGGTTTCGGCCAGGGCGATCATTTCGGCCAGAGAATCAAACATGGGCTTATCTCACAGGTGGGGTTGTGACGGGATTCAATCGAGGAGTTTGGGGATATGCCGGGCCCAGAGCACCCAATAGAAATCTTCCAGCGCTTCTATCATATCTTCCGGAATTTGGGCGTCTGTTTCGAATATCTGAATGGCTTCCCCCCCGCGTTGCTTTCTTTCCACTCTGGAAAATGCGATGTTCAGCCGATATTTCAGAAAGAGTCCGGTAATGGCGTGAATCGTGCCGGGACGGTCCTCGGCGGCCACCAGCAAGGTCTCGTGTTCGCCCGTGAAGCTGATGGGATATTGATTGATTGCCTGGATTTCCACCATGCCGCCTCCCACGGAGGCTCCCACCACCCGGACTTCCTGCTCCCCAGCCCGCAAGATCATTTCGACCGAGTTGGGATGCGCGTCCTCCCCCAGGTCGACGGTGTGGAAGGTGACCGCCATGCCCGCGGTGCGAGCCAGCTCCAGGCTTTCGCGGATGCGCGGATCGTCCGTAGACAGGGCCAGCAGGCCCGCGATCAGCGCCCGATCGGAGCCGTGCCCCTTGCCTGTACGGGCGAAAGAGCCGTGCAGCCCCAGAATGGCTTGTTGGGGCTGGGCTCCCAGGATGGCGCGGCCCAGCCGGCCCAGGCGCACCGCGCCCGCTGTGTGCGAACTGGAAGGCCCTACCATGATGGGGCCGATGATGTCGAATGCAGAAACAAGACGTTTGGAAGACATGATCGAGAACGGGAGAATGCCCGGAACAGGCGTGCGGCTGGCGAGCCCGCGCCGATACCGATGAAAAATGGACGCTGATGGACGCGGAGCACGCAGACGGTTTGAATACAGTCGGATTGAGAAACAAAATACGCTGGCATCCATTGTAGTCAAAATCATGGGTTTTGCACAATGAGCGCCGTCTACAATGAATTTTTGATTAAAACTTCGCTGAAGTTGTGCGATTGGTTGATGAATGTCATATACTAACAGGCTATCTGGTGCTAAAATAAAATCCGTTAATCAGACACATTACTTGTTGCACCCCAAACGAGGAGTATGCCATGCGCCGAGTTTTTCTATCCCTGTTCATTGTCCTCCTGTTTCTGGGCATCGTTTTGCCTTTTTCGGCTTTCGCCCAGGATGAGCCTGTGGTGCGGGCCCTGCTGTTCTACTCGCCCACCTGCCCGCACTGTCATAAGGTGCTCCAGGACGATTTGCCGCCACTGGTGCAAAAATATGGCGATCAATTGCAGATTTTGTTGATCGATGTGACCACCGCGGGCGGGCAGGAGCTCTATCAAGCGGCCGCCAAAACAATTCCCATCCCCGATGACAAGCGCGGCGTGCCGGCTCTGGTCGTGGGCGGGACGCTGCTGGTGGGAGATAAGGAGATTCCTGAACGGTTTCCGGGCATTATCGAGCAGGGGCTGGCGGCGGGAGGGATCGACTGGCCCGCCATCCCGGGCCTGGATCGCGTCATCAAAGAGGTCGAGGCCCGCCAGGCTGCTGAAAAGACGCCAGCCAGCGCGGAAACCCCGTCTGCAGGAACGCCTTCGGCCACAACGGCTCCCGTTTCGGAAAATCCTCCTCAAGATGCCAGCCTGAATCCAGTGGATGTCAGGTCCATCAGCGAAATGAGCGTTTCCGAACGATTGGCCCTGGATCCCGCGGGCAGCGCCATCGCCATTATCACCCTTATCTTGATGATTGGCATGTTGGTGTGGGCGCTGGCCTACTGGGTCCGCACCAATTTAACTCTCACCGTCGGCCCGAGTTGGCTGAATTGGATCATCCCCCTGCTGAGCATCATTGGCATGGGCGTGGCATTTTATCTCACTTTTGTCGAGACGACAGGCGCAGAGGCCGTTTGCGGACCGGTGGGAGATTGTAACGCTGTTCAGCAAAGCTCCTATGCGATGCTGTTCGGCATCCTGCCTGTGGGGCTGTTGGGATTGCTCGGTTACATCGCCATTTTCGCTCTGTGGGCGTGGCAGCGTTACGGGCCGATGGAAAAAACAGAGAGAACCGGATGGTTGTTGCCTGCCATCATCTATTTTGGCGTTGTTTTCAGCGCCTATCTCACCTTCCTGGAGCCTTTCGTCATTGGCGCCATCTGCATGTGGTGTATGACTTCAGCCTGGATTATGACGATTTTGCTCTTCCTCACCTTTCGCTGGACAATCCCGAGGCAAGAAAAGAGATAGTGGATAGTAGGTATTGGATATTTGGGATATTGGGCCGGTGTAAAAATACCTGATATCCACTATCCAATATCCCGATGTCTTCCACGCAAACAAAGCCCCCGACAGCGATTTGCCATCGGGGGCTTTGTTTTGGTGATTGGTCGGGTTAGTTGAGCGAAGGTTCGGGGGAGGCGGGGTGTTCCAACGCCTGCTCAGGCCCGGATTCGCCCGCAGGGCGCAGCGCTGCCTCCAGAGCCTGCTGGATGTCTTCAACCAGTACGAAGTTCAGGTCCTGGCGGATGTCCTCGGGCAGATCATCCAGATCGTCCTCGTTGCGTCGGGGCAGAATGATGGTCTTCAGGCCCGCCCGGTGTGCGGCCAGGATCTTTTGCTTGACGCCGCCGATGGGCAGCACCTGGCCCCGCAGAGTGATCTCGCCGGTCATGCCCACGTCGGCCCGCACCGGACGCTCCAGCAGCAGGCTCACCAGGGCGGTGACCATGGTCACGCCGGCGCTGGGACCGTCTTTGGGGATGGCTCCGGCGGGCACATGGATGTGGAAGTTGTTTTGCTCGAAGATGTCAGGATCGATGCTCAGGGCTTCGGCGTTGGACTGCACCCAACTGAAGGCGATGCGTACGGATT
>WGCR01000181.1 GCA_015493675.1 Anaerolineae bacterium | reverse complement strand
GGGTGGTGGCGACCAGGGAGGTCATGTGGGTGCGCTCATAGTTGTGGGAGGCATCGACGCCCGGGCCAATGAGCGCCACCTTCACATCTCCTCCGGCCCGCCAGAAAGCCTCGCCGTCGGAACCGTAGTAGGGAAAAATATCCACGCGATGGGGAATCGCTTGCGCTTCGGCCAGAGATCGCAGACGGTTGCTGAGGTCATGATGATACGGGCCGCCGCTGTCTTTGACGCAGATAGTGACATGAAACTCATCCGATGTCTGGCCCGCGCCCACCGCGGCCATATCCACCGCCACCAGCTCCGCCAGATCGGGCGGGAAGCCGCTGGCCGCCCCATGCCCGACCTCTTCGTAATTGCTGAAATGCAGGGTCGTGCGCTGTGCGGGCGTCAGACCGGCGTCCTGCAGAGCCTTGACCGCAGCCAGCATCGCAACCACGCCCGCCTTGTCATCCAAATGGCGGGAGCGGATGAAACCACTGTCGGTCACGACCACGCGGGGATCAAAAGCCACGAAATCGCCCACCTCGATCCCCAACGCTCGCGTCTCCTCCGCCGACAGGGTGCGCTCATCCAGCCGCACCTCCATGGCGGCGTCATCTCGCAGCGTCTTGTTGACCGCTTGACCATACACATGGGCCGAGGCCTGGTTCAACAGCAAACTGCCCGAGATCGCCCGGCCAGAACGCGTGAACACCTGACAGCTTTCGCCCTCCACCGTATTCCAGGCAAAACCGCCGATTTTCGTCAATTTCAGACGGCCATTGCCCTTGATCTCCTTGACCATGGCCCCCAGGGTGTCTACATGCCCGGTCAGCGCCCGCGGCGCAGAATCAGATTGCCCGGCCAGCGTCGCCACCAAAGCGCCCTTGCGAGTGCGCTCATGCGCCAAACCAAGCCGGGTGACAGCCTCCTCAACCCAGGCCACAGCCGCATCGGCAAAACCTGTGGGACCGGGGATATTGAGAAGCGCGACGAGGGCGTCTTGCAGATATTGTTCGTCGATGTGGGGTAAAGACATGAGAAACTCCGATTGAATGTGAAAGACGGATGATACGCTCATTCAGGATCAAGTATCCAATATCCCATTCCAATAGCCAAATAAAAAGCGCGCCGCGAAAGAGCGACGCGCTTCATGACTCCCAAAGCAAACGGAGAGTCGAATTTAGTGCGACAAAATCTGCGAGAGGAACAACTTGGTGCGATCCTCTTGCGGATGCAGGAACACCTCTTCGGGGGAGCCGCTCTCGACAATCTGACCTTCATCGAAGAAGTACATGGTGTCGGCCACAGCGCGGGCAAAGCCCATCTCATGGGTGACCACGATCATGGTCATGCCGCTCTCGGCCAGTTCTTCCATGACCTCCAGCACTTCCTTGATCATCTCCGGGTCCAGCGCCGAGGTAGGCTCATCGAAAAGCATGATCTTGGGCTGCATGGCCAGAGCGCGGGCGATAGCCACACGCTGCTGCTGGCCGCCCGAAAGCTGGCCGGGATATTTTTGGGCCTGTTCGGGGATGCCGACGCGCTCCAGAAGCTGCATGGCGATCTCCTCAGCTTTATCCTTGTTCCACTTGCGCACGTAAATCGGTCCCAACGTGATATTCTGCATCACCGTCAGATGCGGGAACAGGTTGAATTGCTGGAAGACCATGCCCACTTCCTTGCGGATAGCGGCGATATTACGCACATCATGGCTAAGCTCAATGCCATCAACGATGATATGCCCTTTCTGATGCTCTTCCAGACGGTTGATGCAGCGAATAAAGGTGGATTTGCCCGACCCGGAGGGGCCGAAAACCACCACCACCTCGCCTTTCTGCACATTCATGTTCACGCCGCGCAGCACATGAAAATTGCCATACCACTTGTGCACTTCTTCGCACTTGATAATGGGCTCGCCTTCCTTGACGGCGCCGGATTTGGTCGAAGATTCATTACTCATAGGAAAACTCCTGTGTGGAAATTAGGACGTTTAAGTTGCAACTCGAATGGGTTAGCGTTCGCCAACGCCCAGCGATGTCTCCAGACGGCCGGAGGCGTAAGACATGCCGTAGCTGAACACCCAATAAATCATGGCGATAAAGGCGAAGACTTCTAACTGACGACCGATGTAGTTTGGGTTGGCCAGAATGCCGCGGGCGATGCCGAGCAAATCCAGCAACCCCACCAGGGCCACCAGCGACGTATCTTTGAACAGGCCGATGAACTGACCCACCAAAACCGGGATCACGGCCCGCAGCGCCTGAGGCAGAATGATGAACACCATCTTCTGCCAGCCGCTGAGACCGACGACATCAGCCGCTTCATACTGGCCTTTGGGAATAGATTGTAACCCACCGCGTACATTTTCCGCCATGTAGGCCGCAGCAAACATGATGATGGCCACCGTGGCGCGAATCACGCGATCGATGGTGATGCCCGCGGGCAGGAAAAACGGCAACATCAACTGGCCCATGAACAACAGAGTGATCAAAGGCACGCCGCGAATCAGCTCGATGTAGATCACACTGAGCATTTTGAGCGCCGGCATTTTGGATTGTCTTCCCAGCGCCAGCAGCACGCCAATAGGGAAGGAGAACACAATGCCGAAAATGGCCAACAGCAAGGAGAGCAGCAAGCCGCCCCACAGATTGGTGGGCACCAGCTTCATAAAACCATTCTCGCCCAGGCCGCGCACGATGAGAATGGTCAACGGCATATATAACAAGATGAGGATGTAAGTGGGGCGGGCCAGTTTTCGGGGATAGCGCTTCCCCAGAAAATATCCCAGAATGGCCAACACATCGACCACGAGGAATTTCCACCAGGCTTCCCGATGCAGCGAGATCAGCCAGAGAGCCAAAACCACAGGAATGATCAATAGCACCCATCCCACAGCTTCAGCCCGTTTGAGGAAGATGCCCCACGCCAGGCCCACAACCAGGGCCAGCAGGAACATCAGCAACCACAAACGCCAATCCTCCGAAGCGGGATACTGACCTTTCATATACAACTGCAGATTGTCTGTGACAGCAGCCCATTGCGCTGTGGTGAAAATCCACTTTACAATGGCGTAAATCAGCCAGAGTAGGAAGCCGCCAGCCACAAACGTGAGAATCGTATCGCCAATCGATCCGAACAGATTCTTCTTCATCCATCCCAGGACGGTGGACCGTTCAGTGGGAGGAGGCATGATATCTTTGGCAGGAGTAAGTGATGTCATGGCTAACGCTCCACCAGTTGAGTATGTTTGTTGTACCAGTTCATGAACACCGCCGTCAGCAGGCTGAAGGTGAGATAGACGCCCATGGTGACGAGAATGATCTCTACCGCCCGGCCCGCCTGATTGATGATGGTGCTGCCCACAGCGAACAAATCGGGATAGCCTACGGCAATGGCCAGCGACGAGTTCTTGGTCAGATTCAGGTACTGGCTGGTCATGGGCGGGATGATCACCCGCATGGCCTGCGGGAAAATGACCAGGCGCATGGTCTGGAAGCCGCTGAGCCCCACGGCCGTTGCCGCCTCGCGCTGGCCTTTGGAGACGGACTGGATGCCCGCCCGCACCACTTCGGCGATAAAGGCCGATGTGTAGACGACCAGACCGGTGAAAATGGCCATGAACTCGGGCGTCAGCGATTGCCCGCCCTTGAAGTTCCGCCCCTGCAGGGTGGGGAAGTCAAGATACATGGGCGGCCCGGCCATGAACTGGGCAATAAACCAGGAGATGGCGGCCACCAGTGCAAAGACGGCGAAGCCCCACAACCAGTATAGAGGCATACGACCTGTTTTCTTGCCCTCCCGGAATTTGATTGCTGCGACAATGAATCCGATGATGAAAGCGCCCAGCAGGAACCATTTGTAAACGTCCCACCCGCCAGATGGCCGCGGCCAGACGACGTAGATGCCGCGATTGGTGAGAAATGCCCAGCCCCAGGCGGAAAGAGCGTCTTTGACCCGCGGAAGTTTATGGAAAACGGAAGTACTGAGGAAAATAAGGAAAACGAGCAGAGGGATGTTGCGCAGTGTTTCGACGTAGATTGCAGCCAGCTTATTGACCAGCCAGTTCTTCGATAACCGGGCGATGCCCACGATAATGCCGAAAATCGTGGCGAATACAATACCCAGAAAAGAGACCTTGATGGTGTTCAACAAGCCTACCAGCAGCGCCTGCGTATAGGTGCTGTTACGGCTGTACTCGATCATCGATTCGCCGATATCGAACTGGGAAGTAAGGCCCAAAAACTTGAAGCTGAGGGGCGTTCCCAAAGCTTCCAGCCCCGTCAGCAGATTATGAATCAGCCAATACCCCAAAGCAATCAACGCTGCGACCACAACCACCTGCGCGATGATCTGGAGATAACGTTCATCTCTCCAGAAAGGCACTGCACCATGATCTGATTTTTTGAATGTCATAGGTCATACCTGTCTTCGTGGCGTTGTGGAGAAGAGAAGGTGAAAAAAGAGATCAACCTGCCAGGATGCTACGCATTTTATTCATTTGTCCATACCAGCAACCCACCAGACTGCATGCCGACGCTTCAGACAGACCACTAATTGGTCCCATCGATGAGTCGCCAGCAGAAAAACAGAAGGGAAGGGCTGATGGCCCCTCCCTTCGGTTATGCAAAGCGTATCGATTTAGCGGAACGGAGGCGAATACAGCAGACCGCCATCGACGTAAGAGGAGTTCATGCCGCGGGGCAGGTTGAACACGGTGTCGGGGCCCAGGTTGCGATCGTAGATCTCGGCGTAGTTGCCAACCTGTTTGATGATGTTGTAGGCCCAGTCATTATCCAGACCCAGCTTGGCGCCCATGTCGCCTTCCACGCCCAGCAGCTTGCGGATGTTGGGATCCTCGGAGTTCTTCATCTCATCCACATTCTGGGAGGTGATGCCGGACTCTTCGGCCTGGAAGGTGGCGAAGACCATCCACTTGACGATGTCGAACCACTGATCATCACCCTGGCGCACGACGGGGCCCAGAGGCTCCTTGGACAGGGTGGCGTCCAGAATCATGTGCTCCTCAGGATGGGGGAACATGGACATGCGGGCGACCAGGCCCGATTTGTCGGTGGTGTAGGCGTCGCAGCGGCCATCCAGGTAAGCGCCGGTGGTCTCATCGGCGGTCTCGAAGACGACGGGGGTGTACTCGATGCCATGAGCGGACATCTGGTCAGCCAGATTCAGCTCGGTGGTGGTGCCGGAGCTAACGCAGATGGAAGCGCCTTGCAGGTCTTCCAGCGTTTTGATGCCGCTGTCCTTGCGAACAGTGATGCCCTGGCCATCATAGAAGGTGGTGGGGGCAAAGTTGGCGCCCAGCTCGGTGTCGCGAGTCAGGGTCCAGGTGGTGTTGCGGATCAGAACGTCGATCTCGCCAGCCTGCAGGGCGGTGAAGCGCTGCTTGGCGTTCAGGGGGCGATATTCCACTTTGCTGGCATCGCCAAAGACGGCGGCGGCCAGGGCCTTGCAGAAGTCGATGTCGAAACCGGCGAAGCTGCCATCAGACTGAAGGAAGCCAAAACCGGGGACGGCCTGGTTGACGCCACAAACAATCTTGCCGCGGGACTTGACCGTGGCCAGCATCCCTTCGCCTTCCTGGGCAGCAGGTTTCTCGGTGGGCTGGGCTGCGGTGGCTTCGGTAGCAGCAGGAGCAGTAGTCGCAGCAGCCTCTTCGGTGGGAGCGGCAGTTTCTTTGGC
>WGCR01000180.1 GCA_015493675.1 Anaerolineae bacterium | reverse complement strand
GGGCAGGCGAGGTGGGGCACACCTATCTTTACTTTCCCGGTCGCAAACCCATGGACATCGAGAAGGTCGCCAGCCGCGGGGCGATCAGCCAGAAACTGAGTCGGGCGATCAAAAAGGGCAAAAGTCCCATCGTGGCCGGATTGGTGGCCCGGCGCAAGGATAATCGCATCACCAGCGGGGTAATCCGCAAAGCTCTGGCCGCGGGCGATCCGGTGACGCGGCGGGCGGTGGCCGAGGCCCAGGAGACGCTGGGCGTGCTCATCGCTTCCCTCACCAATTTTCTGGACCCGCAGGCCTTTGTGATGGGGGGAGGGCTGGTGGAGAGCCTGGGCGAGCCCTTCCTGACGCCCATCCGCAAAAAGGCTCGGGCGCTGATGTTCGTGCGCCAACGCGTGGACGAGGTGCAAATCATTCCCGCCCTGCTGGAGGATGATTCGGGCGTGTTGGGCGCTGTGGCCCTGGCTGTGGAACAGACGCCATGAGCGGCTGCACGCCGATAACGAATGAAAATGAACAGCGCCAGGTGCGACGCACTTGAGACAGGCGTTGGCCTGACGTCCCACCTGGTTAACTCCAGAACATGATGCGACGCGGCCACGGCTTGTGGCAAGTGCGTTGCACCTTGAACGGCTATTTACGAAGCAGATAGGACAGTAACTACTGCATCCAGAGCCGGATTTGTTCGCTCTAGAGCCTGTTATGAACTTCTTTCCTAACCCGGACAAGCCGGAACCAAAAAAGCTGATCTCACGCAAAGTCGCCAAGGCGCCAAGCTTTTCTTTGCCTCTTTTTTTCCTTTTCCGAAAAATCCGCGGGAATCTGTCGCATCTGCGTTATCACCTGATGCTTCTGTCGCGAAAGATCATACAGACTCAACCCGAAGTCCGCCAGCATCACCACGGCGCCGCTGAGATAGGGGAGATGGGATGTTGGCGTCGAACAGAAAACCCGCCCACAGCGGCCCGATCAGCGCCTGCCACATATCGGCCAGCTTGGGATCGGCCAGACTGACATCGTGCGCTGCGACTGGCTGAGTTTCTCCATCCGGAGGCGGAAGGGCAAGCGAACTTCCAATCCCGGGCCGGACTGTTGTACAATATCCTCACACTTCAAAACTGATTACTCCGACTGGTCAAAGCATTGCCCCTGTCCTTCGCCATTTCCATCCTGCTTATCGCTGCGATCCTCCTCGCACTGATTGGCTATTGGCTCTTTTTTCTCACCGAGGGCGCTTATCTGGGAGAAAGGGTGGTTGTCTGGCTGTACGATCTGTACGCCCGGCGTTACGACGCCATCAAAGAGTGGGATATCCAGGACGAGATCGAGTATCTGGCCGACCCTTTTGTGGCCGAGGTGGGCGAACGCCGCCGTCCGCCCCTGATTCTGGATGTGGCTGCGGGCAGCGGACGTCTCACCCTGGCTGTGCAGATCAGCGGCCTGTTGCCCGCAGCCCGCTGGGTGCTGCTGGACGCCTCAGCGAAGATGTTGCAGCAGGCGCGGATGCGACTGGGCCGGGACGAACGATGTCACTACATCCACCACAGCGCCCGCCCCCTGCCTTTCGAGGATGATTTCTTCGACGTCGTCACCTGCATGGAGGCGCTGGAATTCATGCCCTCGCCCGAGGCTGTTCTGGCCGAGATGGCGCGAGTGCTGCGTCCCGGCGGCCTGCTGTTCATCACCAATCGCACCGGGTTGCAGGCCCGATTCATGCCGAGACGCGTCTGGTCGCACGCCCGGGTGTTTCAACTATTGAAGGCCAATGCCATGCGCAACATCAGCATCCGCCCCTTTCTGGTGGATTACGAATGGGTGACGGCCATCAAAAAAGGCTCCTTTCATCCGCCCGGCCGCGCCGACCATCCCCGAGCGCTCGAACTTCTCGTCAGGCCCGATCTTTCACCCTGTGACCAAACAGGGGTACAATAACGACTGATGGACAACTTGATCGCCATCTTCAGCCAATTTTTCACATGGCAAAGCGTTATCGACATCACCCTGGTGACGCTGGTTTTTTACGCACTGCTGCGCCTGTTTGCGGGCACGCAGGCAGTGCAGCTTCTGCGCGGGCTGCTGATCATCTTCCTGGTCATCGCCCTGCTCGGCAGTTTCTCCAGCCTCACCGCCTTCAGTTGGCTTATCCGCACCTCCTCCCTGGCCATCCTCATCGCTCTGCCCGTCATCTTTCAGCCCGAACTGCGGCGTGTGCTGGAGCGGGTGGGGCGCACCGACATGTTCTTCGGGCGCCAGCGCCGCGATACCGGCTACTCGCGCATCATCAGCGAACTCATCTCCTCCTGTATGCGCATGTCCAAGCTGCGCTACGGAGCCATCATCGTCATCGAAGATCAGGTGGTGCTGGATCAATACATCGAAACCGGCGTCCCCATCGACGCATCCATCAACCGCGAACTCATCATCACCATTTTTTACCCCGGCACCCCCCTGCACGATGGCGCCGTCGTCATTCGCGGCGATCGCATCGTGGCCGCGGCCTGCGTGCTGCCCCTGACCCAACGCCCGCTGCCCGACACCTCGCTGGGCACCCGCCACCGCGCGGCCATCGGCGTCACCGAAGACACCGATGCGCTGGCCATCGTCGTCAGTGAAGAGACCGGCAACATCTCCGCCGCCCGCAACGGGCGCATGGCCCGACGTCTGGATGAAAAACGCCTGCGCCGCATCCTCGAACGCTTCTACGAGTCCCGCCGCGACCTGTTCGAAACGGAGGAGACGATATGAACAATGGTCGTTCTCCCTCCCGCTCCTCCCTGTGGCTGGGCCGTCTGGGCACGCTGGCGT
>WGCR01000179.1 GCA_015493675.1 Anaerolineae bacterium | reverse complement strand
GTAGACGATGTTGGTGTAGACCGGTTCGGGGGTGATGCCGGGCAGGCGGGCCAGGCCCGCGGCCAGCCACCGGGCGTTGGCGTGGTCTTCGGCCAGGCGATCCACCATCTCGGTGAGGGCGACAATGCCGGCCGCGGCGATGACGCCGGCCTGTCTCATGCCGCCGCCCAGCACTTTGCGCGCCCGCCGGGCGCGATGGATGAATGCGTTCGATCCCACCACCACCGAGCCCACCGGGGCGCTGAGGCCCTTGCTCAGACAAAAAGTGACAGAGTCGGCGTTGCGCACCAGCGCCTTCACATCCACGTTTTGGGCTACGGCGGCATTGAAGATGCGGGCGCCGTCGATGTGCAGTCCGAGTCCGTGGTTGTGGGCCAGGTCAGCTACGGCATCGGTGTATTCGGGGGTGAGATAAGCGCCGCGGCGGCGATTGTGGGTGTTTTCGAGGCTGATCAGCCGGGTGACGCCGAAATGCACGTTATCGGGCATGATCATGGCCTCGATGTCTTGCAGCCGCAGCGTGCCGTCGGGTTGGTTCTGGACGATGCGAGGGGCGATGCCGCCCAGCACCGCTGAGCCCACCTGTTCGTAGTTGTAGGTGTGCGAATCATGGCCCATGATAACTTCATCGCCGCGGTTGCAGTGGGTCAACAGGCTGATGAGGTTGCCCTGGGTGCCGCTGCTGACGAAAAGACCCGCTTCTTTGCCCAGCATCTCGGCGGCCAGTTCTTGCAGATGGTTGACGGTGGGGTCTTCTTCAAAAACATCATCGCCGACCCGGGCGCGGGACATGGCCTCGCGCATGGCGGGTGTGGGCTGGGTGACCGTGTCGGAGCGTAGATCAATTCGTGGTGGCATGATTGGATATTGGGAGATTGAGAGACTTGATGATGTCCGGGTAGAGGAAGTATGGCGCTTGTGCTGAAGACGATGGACGATTGACGGAAGCCGGTGGCTTACAGCGCCAAGCGCATCCTCCGTCTATGGACTATCGTCTTTTTTGCAAAGGATCGAGGGCTCAACAGGATTTCAGGGGGCATTGGCTTTACCAGACCCGCCGGATTGCGAATCCGGCTGGATGCAGAGAGCTCTCAGGGCGGATTCCCAATCCGCCCGGCATCTCACCCCCTGAAATCCAAAAGAACCGGATCGAGATGAAGCATCAATCCGGGGGCCGATAAGGAGTGGGGGATGATGATTCGTCCGATTTATCGAAAACAGGCAGTGGAGAGAGGGGGTTGTCCAGCTCGGGGCGGGCGTCCAGAATGACGCAGCCTTCTTCTATGACGTCAGAAGGCAGGTCTTCCGGTCGGGGCCACAGGCCCGCGCCGATGGCCTG
The DNA here is from genome assembly GCA_015493675.1 of Anaerolineae bacterium. Classification (GTDB taxonomy): domain Bacteria; phylum Chloroflexota; class Anaerolineae; order J102; family J102; genus M2005. The sequence continues at coordinate 813 of WGCR01000179.1, read as the reverse complement.
CCGCCGTTGTTCCAGCAGCATCACTTCGGCGGTGGTGAGACCGTAGCGATTTTCGGGATGCAGCAGGGTGGTGATGAGTTCCAGAGCGGCCTGTCGGGCCAGGTCTGCGCCCGTCTCGAAAAAACGCCAGTGGGAGAAGGGGATTTGCAGGATGGCCTGGGTGAGAAAGAGAAATCCGCTGGGCGTGATGAGATTACGCCGTCGAAAGGGGATGATAGTGCGTTGCAACCGAGTTGCCAGATCCCATTCAGTTCCCGCCGGCGCGGTGATGTCTTTCCCCAGCAGAAAGTAGAAGCGATCCACATTGCTGATGCGTTCGAACAGATCATCGTAAGATGCGCCCTGGGGCGGGCAGCGCCGAATTTCAGCCCCGATTTGTACGGGCAGGTGGGCCAGAACGTGCCCGATAATGCTGCGATAAGGTTCCAGATCGGCGGTGGCGGCCACGTAGATGCGAAGTTTTTCAGCCATGTTCCAGGGGTTTTACGGTTTGGAAGATGCGATCATCGCTATAACCGAGCTGGCGCAAGGGGATGATGAAATCCTCGTCCAGATCGGGGTAGAGGGTGTGGAGCAGGGTGACCGGGCCATCCGGCTCGATGACATAGTCGCCCAGACCAGCGGGCAGAACCAGCGCGTGCCCCAGCGCCAGTCTTTCTCCAGCCAGGGTTGCTGCGCCCTCGATGACCGTCCAGGTCTCGAAGCTGCCGGGGCGGGTGGTTAACTGAGTTGACTCGACATAACAATGTCGCTCCAGCGCGAAATAGGGGCAGGCGATGAGCAGGTCCCGGCCCGGGCCCAGCGCGATGGGTG
>WGCR01000178.1 GCA_015493675.1 Anaerolineae bacterium | reverse complement strand
CGCTGACGCTGGCTGTCAGGCAGATGACCAGGCTGCTGCGGGTCATCATCTCCCGGTTGGCGGCATCCACCAGGGCGCCGCCGCCGGTGGCGATGACCATGCCCCGTTGTGCGGCCAGCTCTCGCAGCGTCATCATTTCCAGCGCCCGAAAATGCGCCTCTCCCTGTGTTTCGAAAATATCGCTGATGCTCATGCCCGCGTTCTGCTCGATGAGATCATCCAGATCGATGAACGGGCGGCCCAGGCGGGCGGCCACCTCGCGGCCCACAGTGCTTTTGCCCACGCCCATGAAGCCGGTGAGCACAATGTTGGGAGGGGTTGGGGAGGAGGAGTGAGAAGTCATTGGCAATTGTTCCTGATGAAGTGTATGATGGCGTAAATATTCATCGGATTGTAGCATTCTTTTCAAGGATAGTGAAGATGACCGGCATCGACCAGGCCAAAGCGCTACTCGAAAGACAATACAAGGACGCCTCCCGTCTCAACGCCCGCATCGCCCTGCACGCCCGCTTCAGCGTCAATCCTGAGCCCTGGGGCTGGGTGCTGCGGATGATGGCCCTGCCCGCCTGCTCTCGTATTCTGGAAGTGGGAACCGGCCCCGCGGATTTCTGGCGGGCCAATCTCGATCGCATCCCGGCAGGCTGGGAGATCATCCTCTCCGATTTTTCGCCCGGCATGATGGCGCAGGCCCGAGCGAACCTGGGTGAGGCCCGCCAACGCTTCGCGTTCGCCCGCATCAACGTGGTGGATATTCCCTTCCCCGCCGCAACCTTCGACGGCGTCATCGCCAACTTTATGCTCTATCATGCGCCCGATCTGAATCGGGCCGTTGCAGAGCTGCATCGGGTGCTGAAACCGGGCGGGCGTTTGTACGCCGCCACCAACGGCCCAGGACACATGCAGCAACTAAACGCTCTGATCCAGCAGCTCGATCCGCAGGCGAACAATTATCTGGCATCCACGAATTTCGGATTGCACAACGGCGCCGACGCCCTGCACCGCCACTTTCCCACCGTCAACCGCTATCACTATGACGACGCGCTGCGGGTGACCGAAGCCGCGCCCCTGGTCGCCTATGCCCTGTCCATGGATCGCTCCCCCATGCTATCTCGAAATCCCGAACCGCGGCAGCGGGCCATCGCACGGAAGATCGAGGAGGATGGTGAATTCTACATCGAGAAACAATCGGGCCTGTTCGAGGCGATCAAGGCGTGACATCCAGCTTTGCGCCCAGTTTGTGCAAGGTTTCTTCGAAGTCGGGGAAGGAGTCGGATGCGCAGGCCGCGTCTTCTACTGTGGTCACGCCCTCGGCGATGAGGCCCGCCACAGCCAGGGCCATGGCCAGACGGTGATCGCCGTGGGAACTGACATGGGCGCCGTGCAACTTCGTGGGCCCGTGCACGACGAAGCCATCGGGCAGCTCTTCGATATCAGCGCCCAGTTTGCGCAGCTCGGTCACCGTGGTGGCGATGCGGTCGGTTTCCTTCACCCGCAGCTCCGCTGCATCCCGCACAATGGTGTCGCCCCGGGCCTGGGTGGCGATGACCGCAAAGACCGGCAGTTCGTCGATCATAGTCACAATCTGGTCGCCCTGCACCGCTCCGCCGGTCAATTCCCAATGGCGTACATGCAGATCGCCGGTGGGTTCGCCCGCCATTTCTCGCCAGTTGTCCAGTTGCACTTCCGCCCCCATGCTGATGAGCGCATCCAGTAGCCCGCGGCGGGTGGGATTGACGCCAACGCTCTGAATGGTGATGTCGCTGCCAGGGACGAGGATGCCCGCAGCCAGCAGGAAGGCTGCCGATGAAAAATCGCCCGGCACGGTGATATCCAATGGAGCCAACGGGCGTTGAGGCCGCTCGGAGGTGATGTATTTGCCCTTGCTCACAATAGGCGCGCCCATGCTGGTCAACATGCGTTCGGTGTGATCCCGGGCCGGGCCCGGTTCGATGACTACGGTCAGGCCATCCGCGTAAAGTCCGGCCAGCAGCAAGGCTGTCTTCACCTGGGCGCTGGGCACGGGCAGCTCGTAATCAACGCCGTGCAGCCGGGAGCCGGTGATAGCCAGAGGCAGCAGCTTGCCGCTATCCCGACCATCGATGTGGGCCCCCATTTGCCGCAAGGGATCGGTGACCCGGCCCATGGGGCGTTTGCGCAGTTGCGGACTGCCCGCCAGCACGCTGAAAAAATCCTGCCCGGCCAGATAGCCGATGAGCAGGCGCACGGTGGTGCCGCTGTTGACGCAATCCAGCACGGTTTCGGGCTCTTGCAGGCCGTGCAGCCCCCGGCCATGCACCAGCAGTTCACCCGATTCGCTCTCCTGTACAGCTACGCCCAGCGCGCGCACCACGCCCAGGGTGGCGTTGGTGTCACCGCTGCGCAGGGGATTGCGGATGCGGCTGGCCCCATCGGCGATAGCGCCGAACAGCAGCGCCCGGTGGGTGATGGATTTATCGGCGGGGACGGTAGTGTGGCCAATCAGCGGGCCAGGGGAGACAATAAGGTTGGTCATGGAGACTCCGGTATCGGTAGGATGGATGGAATGGTAGCATTGATAACGTGGATTTTCAAGAAAAGAGGTCTGAAGGGTACAATTTCAAGTATGACTTCATCCATTCGCCAACAATTCTCGATAGCGGCTATCGACGGCATTCTTTTTGATCTGGATGGCACCGTTTACCTGGGCGAGAACGCGCTGCCCACTGCGCCCGAGGCCATCGCCCGGCTGCGGGCCGCGGGCAAGCGCGTGCTTTTTGTCAGCAATAAACCGCTGTATCCCCGGGAGGATTACGCGGCCAAGCTCTCCCGCCTGGGCATCCCCGCCACGCCCGATGATGTCATCACCTCGGGCTATGTGCTGGCACGCTACCTGGCCCGCACGGCACCCGACCAGCGTCTCTTTGTCATCGGCGAGCCGCCCCTGTTGGCGGAGATGCGGGCTCAGGGGTTGGATGTGGTGGATGATCTGCCCGGCGACGCTCGGGGGGTGATAGATGTTTCGGGAATAGCGGGCGTCGTTGTGGCCTTCGATCGCACCCTGGATTATCGCAAGCTGAACATCGCCTACCAGGCGTTGATGCGGGGGGCGCATTTCTACGCCACCAATGCCGACAAGGCCTGTCCCATGCCCGGCGGCTTCATTCCCGACGCCGGGGCCACCCTCGCGGCTCTGGCGCACATCACCGGGCGGGAGGTGGAAGTGCTGGCGGGCAAGCCCTCGCCCGTCATCGTAGAGGCGGCCCTGGAACGGTTGGGATTACCGCCCGAACGTTGTCTCATGGTGGGCGATCGCCTGGAGACCGATATTCGTATGGGACAGCAGGCGGGCATGTGGACTGCTGTAACCCTGACGGGGGCGTCGAGTCGG
>WGCR01000177.1 GCA_015493675.1 Anaerolineae bacterium | reverse complement strand
GTTCAGAGCCGTCAGCCCAACGCCTTCAACGAAGACCAGCTTACCCTGCTGCGAATTTTGGCCAATCAGGCGGCGGCGGTGCTGGGCGCGGGCCGTCTGTTGACCAAAGAACGCCGGCGTTCTAATCAACTGCAAACATTGGCCCGCGTCACCCGATCGGTGGTCTCCATCCTCGATCTGGACAAGCTTTTCTCTCATGTGGTGGACATTATCGCCGACGCCTTCGGCTATTACCATGTCCAGGTTTTCGAACTGGATCCGGTGAGTCGACGACTGGTGTTCAAAGCCTCCAGCGATCGCACCACCCACGAACTCTGGCGGCGCAAGGGGCGTTATGAATTGCTGGGAGAAGGCATCATCGGCTGGGTCGCCAGCCATGGGCATCTGCAAAACGTCCCCGATGTTTCGCAGGACCCCCGCTACATCCCTGATGATCCCCGGCTGTTGCCTGACACCCGCAGCGAAATCGCAGTGGCATTGAAACTGGAGGATGAGGTGCTGGGCGTGCTGGACGTGCAGAGCGATCAGGTCAACGGTTTCAATCAGGAAGATGAATTCATCCTGGTGGCCCTGGCCGACGCGGTGGCGCTGGCTATCAACAACGCCAGGCTCTACGCCTCAGCCATCGAACAGCAGCGGCTCTCCACAGAATTACAGGTGGCTCGGGAGATTCAGATCGGATTTCTGCCCGATCAGCTTCCCGTCCTCTCCGGCTATGAATTTGCCGCCCGCTGGGAGCCCGCCCGCGAGATCGGCGGTGACTTCTACGACTTCATCCCTCTGCACAATGATCGCCTGGGCCTGGTCATCGCCGATGTAGCTGACAAAGGCATCCCCGCGGCCCTGTACATGGCGCTGAGTCGCACAACCATGCGTCTGGTCGCCGCTCGCGACCCCTCGCCCGCGGTGGCGCTGCAGCGGGTCAATACCGCCATCCTCGACACCACTTACTCCGATCTGTTCGTAACCATGTTCTACGCGGTGCTGGATCGGCGCTCTCATCTGGTGCGTTACGCCTCGGGCGGACATGGGCTGGCGTTGCTGGTGCGAGAAGAGGAGATCATCCCGCTGCGCAGCAAGGGCATGGCCCTGGGCATCCTGCCCGACATCCGCATCGAAGAACGCTGGCAGGGTCTGGCTCCGGGCGATGTTTTCATTCTCTACACCGACGGCGTCACCGACGCTGTGAATGAACGCATGGAGGAATACGGCAAAGAGCGCTTCTACGCCCGCATCCGGGCGCTGTGGGGACGTTCTGCCGATGAAATGGCCGCGGGCATCCATGAAGATGTGCGGGCGTGGAAAGGGGAAGCTCCCCGCTATGATGATTTCACACTGGTCATTGCAAGACGAATGGGATAAACAGTTCCCGACCTCATCAGCCTTTCACCACGGCGATGGGGCGCAGGCGCGCGACTTTGCGGGCGATGCCTGCGTTGTGCACAATCTCCACCACCTGACTCACATCCTTGTACGCGATGGGAGCTTCCTCGGCCAGGCCGCGCAAACTGCCCGCTCGCACGGCAATGCCCTGCGCTTCCAGCCTGTCGCGCAGCTCGCGACCGTGAACCTGACGCTTGGCCGCCTTGCGACTCATCTGTCGGCCCGCACCGTGGCAGCTCGAACCGAAGGTGTGGCGCATCGCGCCCGCCGCGCCCGCCAGCACATAAGACGCGGCGCCCATGCTGCCCGGCACCAACACCGGCTGTCCCACATCCATGTAGTCGGGCGGGAGCGCGGGGTTGCCCGGGCCGAAGGCCCGCGTCGCGCCCTTGCGATGCACGCATACCCGCACTTTCTCACCATTCACTTCATGGGTTTCGATCTTGGCCATGTTGTGGGCGATGTCGTACACCAGGCGCAAATCCCACCCTTTGACCTTGCCCGCCAGCGCCTTCATAAACGCCTCCCGGGCCTGATGGGTGAGGAGCTGGCGGTTGGCCCAGGCGAAATTGGCGGCCGCGGCCATGGCCGCCAGATAATCCTGTCCCTCGGGCGATTGGATGGGCGCACACACCAGTTGCCGATCGGGCAGGACGATGCCGTAGCGTTTGACCGCGCCCTGGAAGCGCTGCACATAATCGGTGCAGACCTGATGTCCGAGCCCGCGCGAGCCGCAGTGGATCAGCACCGTGACCTGCCCTTCAAACAGACCGTAGGCCGCCGCAGCCTCCACGTCGAAGATCTCATCCACCACATCGATCTCCGCAAAATGATTGCCCGCGCCCAGGGTGCCCACCTGCCCCCGGCCTCGCTCTTTTGCCCGATCACTCACCTTGTCCGCCCGAGCCGCCTCCAACATGCCGCCTTCCTCGGTGTGCAGCAGATCATCGTGATTGGCGTAGCCCTTCTTCAGCGCCCATCGCGAGCCGCTTCCCAGCACCTCATTCAACTCCTTCTTCGAGAGCTTGAGGAAGCCGCCTACGCCCACGCCGCTGGGCACATGCTGATACAGCATCGTCGCCAGATCATCGAGATAAGGCCGCACCGCCCCCTCCTCCATCTCTGAAGCCAACAAGCGCACGCCGCAGTTCGAGACGACGAAGCCATTGGCCACAAAATTGTGGTCAGGATGAACCATGGTGAAGTCATAGACCAGACCCGAATAATCGATTTCCTGAATATCGCTGATGCGATCCCAGATCATGCCGCTCTTTCCCAATCCCTTCGTTACAGAATCCAGGAAATCGGTGAAGAGTGGGAAGCTCTGAGCAACGCGCGGGGCGGTCTTCCTACCGCTGTAGACGCTGCGTTCGATGAATCTCTTATTGACATCGGAGTTCTCCAAGGTTGTGACGATTTCCCCTACGCTCACGCCCTCTTCATGTAGTCCGCGGGCCTTTGCAGCGATGGTTTCCCGCAGGGAGATGTGTTGCTGTTTCAATCGCAGATAATGCACCGCGACCGCGGCCAGGAATCGACGACGTCGGTTGTATTCGTATCCCACGCGTGACCAAAGACGGATGAGGTTATCCGGATCAGCGGCTATGGCCAGGCGCAGGCGTATGGATCGACTGCCGTCTCGGTTGCTTTGTTCCTCTCTCGTTTGCAGAGACTGAACCCGAACGTCGAACTCAGAAAGCCATTTTGACAGTTGTTCCAAGAAACGTCGTCCGCTTTCCACGACGCTCTCACGCTTGTTCATGGAAAGCACTGGCGCCGCAAGATTGTATCCATGGCCTGTTACGGTTTGCGGCGAGCTCAATTCCGCTCCAAAGAGCGCTGCCAGGAAAAGACGTTTTTGCCAGCGAGGCGCTCTATCCAGCCAGTAAGGCGCGTCGTAGTCCTGTTTCGCCTTTCCGCCAACTGGCGCTCCCAGATACGCCAACAATGCCGTCAGCGCTGTACTGGAAACTTTGAACCAGACGCCAGTCCTGTCAAAAGTGTATTCTTTATACGTTGTTTGAATGGTGTGTGTCCGCTGGCGGGTGTAAATTTGGCTGGGAGCGAAGCTCAACATGCTCACATCCCGCCGGATGATCTCCAAATCCTCCTGTTTGCCGTAACACCCAACAATGCCTCTCCCGTCGGATTGAAAATGAAGTGAACCGTCACCGAACACAAAACCCAGAAGTTTGATCAGGTAAGGGAGCCGGGGAGAATCATAAGTCAGGGGCAGCAAGTCTCTGGTTTTGAGCGCCTGGATGATTTGTCCAACTGCATTCCCCTTTTTCCCCTTTCCCAACGTGTGTAAAAAAGCCCGGAACGAAGATTCGTCTACGATGACCTCATGGGGCGGCTCCTCGTATGGCACGCCTTCGAAGGGATAAAGGGCAATGGCGTCATCTTTTTGCAGTCTTTCGACTTCGATCATGCCGTTGGGCGTCCAAAATGGGTGATCTGCCGTGGCGAGAATCTCCCGTCCGCTCTCGGTTCGGATGTTCAGTACGGGCGCATGGGGCGCTTTGCCAAACCAAAGAGCAGGCTCGGCTGTGTCCAGATCGGGGTTATCCAGCTTGAAGCAAGCAAGCCTCGAAGCCAGCCCATGTTCCTCCATCTCTTCGATACGCAGCGTATAGCCGTGCTCGTGGAGGATGGCGGTTGTTTCGGCAAGGCAGTTGATGTCGTACCCAACTCCTCCCGGCGAGACCACGCCATCGCTGACTCGGGTGGCCGCCACGCCGCCGATGGGGAAGCCGTAGCCCTGGTGGATATCGGGCATGGCCAGGGCGTAGCCCACGATGCCGGGCAGCGTGGCCGTATTCACCAGTTGGATGAGCGATTTATCGTTGAGCGAGGCTTCCAGGATGGTCTCGTCCGCGTAGATGCGGGCGGGAACGCGCATATCCTCGCGAAAATTCTGGGGGATTTCGTAAAGATAAGGGCCAAGTTTGCGGATGTCCTTTCGGGTGATCATGGTGACCTCCTGTTGCGTCCACCACCCGACGTCACGGGCGGCGAGTGGCGCGGCCGCGGTTCGGCCACCCTTATTTTAACACAAAATTCGACGCCCCAGCGCCCCATTCCCAATTTTCCAAGAAAAAACCCGGCTTAAACCAGGTCGCAGATGTGTGTGTGTGAAGAAATGCTCTGGAGTCTGTTTTGAACTTCCCGCCAATTTCTCTGAGTTTTCGTATCGCTCGCCTTCCAATTCGCCGCGGATGACGCTGAAAAATCGGATCAGCGCGGATTTTCGCAGAAATATCCGGCTCTTTTGGATTTCAGGGGGTAAGATGCCGGGCGGATTGCGAATCCGCCCTGGGAGCACTCTGCATCCAGCCGGATTCGCAATCCGGCGGGTCTGGTAAAGCCAATGCCCTCTGAAATCCTGTTG
>WGCR01000176.1 GCA_015493675.1 Anaerolineae bacterium | reverse complement strand
CTGACGTAGCTTATTCAACGAAATGCCGTCTTGTTCATACTCCCGAACCACTTGGATTCGGAATGCTTCACTATATCGCTTGTAGACCTTCTTGACCATGTTTACGACTCCTTTTGTCGTTGAGAGCGTAAACATATATCAGGACGGGTCATTGTGAACTGGATACTGCTTACTGCTTACTGCATCCAAGCGCGTCAGCCTGCAAAGATGCGGCGGTAGGCCTGGGAGGTGCGGAGGAGGGTTTCGTGGTCGCCAATGGCTTCGATGCGACCTTTGCGCAGGACGATGATGAGATCGGCCCAGCGGATTTGGGAGAGGCGGTGGGTGATGATGAAGGTGGTGCGGCCTTTGGAGGCTGCGAAGATGGCTCGCTGGATTTTGTCCTCAGTGGCGCTGTCGATGGCGCTGGTGGAGTCGTCGAGAATGAGGATGGCGGGGTTGGTGAGGAAGGCCCGGGCCAGAGCCAGACGCTGGCGCTGGCCGCCCGAAAGGGTGACGCCGCGCTCGCCGATGACAGTCTGGTAGCCATCTCTGAAGGTGAGGATGAAATCGTGGGCCTGGGCCGCCCTGGCCGCGGCAATGACTTCATCCAGCGTGGCGTCGGGCCGCCCGAATGCGATGTTTTCGGCGATAGAGCGGGAAAAGAGAAAGATGTCCTGCTCTATGATGGATATCTGGCGGCGCAGCGCTTCCATGTCCCATTCCCGCACATCCACGCCATCCACCAGCGCCTGCCCGGCGGTAACGTCGTTGGCGCGGTTGATGAGCTTGACCAGCGTGGTCTTGCCGGCGCCGGTCTGGCCCACCACGGCCACGCGCTGGCCCGGTTGCACATGAAAGCTGATGTCTTGCAGCACCGGCTCGGTCTCGGTGGGATAGGCGAAATTGACGTGATCGAAGACGACCTCGCCCCGCATCTTGTCCGCGTAGCCTCCGGCGTTCTGATCGATTTCGGTCTCGGTGTTGATGAGCTCCAGAATGCGACGGGCTGCGGACACGCCCGACGAGACCCGTGAGTAGGCGAATAAAGAGATGAAGGTGGGAAATCCCAGCAGCGCCAACAGTCCCATATAAGCTACCACATCGCCGGTGTTGATGAGGCCGCGGCGGAAGAGAATCACTGCGTGCAGGAATCCGGCGGCGTTGGTCAGGGCCAACAGCAGCAGGGGTGCATAGCGGGCCTCGACATCGCCCTGACGGACAAACGCGTTGCGAAAAGCGCGGGCGACTTTTTCGAATCGTCGCACTTCCTGTTCTTCCTGAGCCGCGCCTTTCACCGTTTCAATACCGTCCAGCACCTCGGCCAGGCGGGTGTTCATCTCCCCGAACGCCTCTCGCACGCGGCGGGTGATGGGTTGCAGTTCGTGCAGATATTGGGCCAGGGCGACTATGTACAGAATGGAGAACGCGGCTGGAGCCAGAATCAGGGAGGGGTGATAGCGCGGCGCCATTACCAGGGGCATGAACATGAACATCAGCGAGCCGATGACCAGATTGACGCCCGGATTCATCATGAAGTTGATCTCCCGCACATCGTTGGTGGCCCGGGCCATGGTGTCCCCCACCGGTTGCAGGCTGTGGAATGTCATCCCCTTGCCCAACAGGTTCACATAGAGCTCATCCCGGATATCTCGTTCCAGGCGCTGGCCGATGAGCTCGGCGCTGAAATTGCGCATGAGTTGCAGGCCACTACGCAACAATTGCGAGAGCAGGATGAGGATGGCCGACCAGAGCAAGATGCGGAGATCGGGCGTGTCGGCCAGAATGCCGTTGAAGGCCCGGCCTGTGAGGATGGGGATGGCCGACGCCAATAGGGCGTTGGAGAGGGCGCCGAAAATGAGCAGCGCCCACAGATGCCAGTAGCGCATGGCATGGGAGAACAGCCAGCGCACCGGGCCTTTGCGATTGGCGTGATAACGATCGGGAACGGTGAATTCGGCGTGGTTGGGCGATGAGATCGGGGACGTCAAAGAGGCCATAACACCCGGCATTATACCCTATCTCTATGAATCCAGGCTATCACCTGCCGGGCGTCAATTTATAGGTGAATTTGCCCAGAGTGCGGGTGGGGCCCGAGATATCTTCGTCGGTGTTGCTGCTGCGGATTTGATAGTAAATGCCGCCGATCTGCGCGCCCGCGTCCGGGTCTGTCCAGAAGGCGTCACTGGTGGCGGCGTAGAAAAACTGAATGGGCGGGGTGAAGTCGGGCGCGTCGTTGCGGTAGATGCGATAAATGAGCGCGGACTGGGCCTGTCTCGATGGCTGGCCCGCGGGTTGCAACATGATGGACAGATAAAGATGTTGACTGCGCTCGGCCTGGGCCGACCATTGGATGATGACATCATCGCCATCCAGTGAGATGGTGGGGGCGGGCGCTGGCGGTGGTTGAATGGCCGGGGCGCTGGGATTCAGCAGCCATAATCGACCGGCGACGCCGCGATCGCCCACTACGATGCGATCGGCGTCGGGCCAGTAGCTCAAGGTGATGAAATCCCGATCCGAGGCCACCAGAGTTTCCCAGTTTTGGAGATCGGCGGTGCGGAGAATGCGGTTGTCTTCGGAGACGAGATAGAGCCGGTTCTGGGCGTCGACGGCAAAGGGATTGTAGACCCAGTCCTGGGCCAGAGAGTCGGGAAAGAGATGGATGTTGACGCTGTCATCGGATTGCAGGGCAAGGATGCCATCGCGGGCCGAGCCCAAAATCAGCAACTGGTTGTCATAAGTGAAGAGCCGGGCGCGACAATGGGTGTAACCGTTGAATTCGTCCAGACGCTGCCAGGTGAAGCCTTCATCTTCACTTTCCGCCAATCCACACGGTTCGCCATACACGTCGTTCCAGACGACATAGAGTTTGCCATTGAACTGGGTGATGTCGTAGGTGCGATAATCACCCACGCCCGCGTCTTTATTCGCCAACCGATCCCAGCTCTCTCCCTGATCGGCGCTGCGAAAGACTTCGCCCGTCCAGGTCTTGTAGTCGCCCATGTGCGAGCCGACCGCGGCATACAGGCCCGCAGCGGTCGATTCCAGCCCCCAGGTGTGGATCACGTCGGGCAGATTGCGATGTTTGGTCATCGTTCCCGCGGTGGGGGTGTAGACGTATGTGTTGCCCCAATCCCACTGGCTGCCGCCGGGCTCCGCCGGATCGGTGGGATCGACGCCCGGAATGTGAATCACGGGCCGGGCTGCATCGGGCGTCATATCGATGAATCCCTGTTCGCTGGGCTGATAGAGGGCGGTGAGGGCGCCGGATTGGAATCGGGCGAAAAGTGAGCCGTTGTATTCAGCCGGGCGGGCCTTGCCAAAGCCCAGATAAAGCGCGTCATCCCAGGGCAGGATTTTGT
>WGCR01000175.1 GCA_015493675.1 Anaerolineae bacterium | reverse complement strand
TCGGCTTTTTCTGCGTTCATCCGCGTCCTATTTGCAGAACAGGAAAACAAACGTACGATAAAGGCGGATTATACCCCAAAACCCCGCTGCCGAAAAACGATTTTTCGCCCCAGGCTATTTCGAATATGAAAACGCGCAGCCCGTCAAGCGTCATGAGCAGACTTCAGCTTTACGCCCGGGCCTGGCATCCCCATCACCCCACCAACACATCTTCCTCGGGGAAATCGAGATGTTGCCGGTGATAGGGATCCCGCCGCGCCAGCGCCATCATCAGAGTGACCACGCCTGCCCGCCCGAAAAACATCATGGCGATGATAACCAATTGGCCGAACGCGTTGAGATCCCCGGTAATGCCCATGGAAAGTCCGCAGGTAGCCAGAGCGGAAACCACCTCGAACAGGACCTTATTGAATGAAAACTCATTGGTGAGCAAAATCAGCCAACTGGCGATGACAACGATAGCCAGAGAGATCAGTAAAACCACAGCCGCCCGCCGCACCGTCGTCGCGGAGATGGTGCGATGCCGCACCTGCACCGTATCGGAGCCACGCACAAAATTCCACACAGCCAACGTCAGCACAGCAAAAGAGCCTGTCGTGATGCCACCGCCCATGGAAGCGGGGGCGCTGCCAATAAACATCAGGGCGATGATCAACAAGCGGCTGTCAGAGCCCACCAGCGAAAAGCTGTGCAAGCCCGGAAAGCCCGCTGTGCGGGTCGAGACAGATTGAAACCAGGTCTGCACCAACGAATTGACTATCCCCTCATTTCTGATGACGCCATGCCCCATCAGGTGTTCCGAAAAGAAAAGTCCGCCCCAGCCCACCAGGATAAGTCCCTCCGCCGTGATCAAGGTCAGCCAGGTGTTCAGATTCACCCTTCTGCGCCGGTAATGGCTAAACAAATCCATGAAAACAGGGATGCCCAATCCGCCCAACAGCACCAGCATCCCCAAAATGATGAGGGTGATATTGTCGTTGGGCAGGCCGTTGGGATAAGCGGGGAGCCCCACAAAGAGATCGAATCCGGCATTGCAAAAGGCGGAGACGGCATGGAAAAGCGCGTAAAATCCTATCTTGCCGGGCGGAGCGATGCCCGCCATGCGCCAATGGAGATACAACAGCGCAGCGCCCACGCCCTCGATGACAAACATGCCCAAAATGGCGTTGCGCAAGATCTGCAAAATCCGACCCGGTTTATCCAGCCCCATGGCTTTTGTCACAGCCAACCGATCTATCAGCGACACATAACGCCCCATCAGGTGCAAGGCCAGCACAATCAGCGTGACAAAGCCAACGCCGCCCGTCTGAATCAGCAACAGCAGCACAATTTGTCCCAGAAAAGTAAAACCGGTGCTGGTGGGGATGATATTCAGGCCAGTGACTGTGACGGCCGAGGTAGCTGTAAAAAAAGCCTCCATGGGCGAAATCGGGCGAGTGGTCATGCCGGGCAACAGCAGCAAGAGCGTACCGATCAAAATCATCAGGGCCAGTCCGCCCACCACCCGCCAATGAATGGGAATCCGTTTGGACGAATATCGGCCCACCTGCGCCACGCGTCGGAGATAATACAATCTGCTGGAGGAAGAAGATTTCTGCTTGCTCATAGATGGAGGAAGAGGGGAGCATTTTCAACGCCAGCTCGCCTGGCAAGTCGCCTTGAAGAAGGAAAAATGGTTCTTTTGGATTTCAAGGGGTATTGGCTTTGTCAGACCCGCCGGATTGCGAATCCGGCTGGATGCAGAGGGCTCTCAGGGCGGATTCGCAATCCGTCCGGCATCTTACCCCCTGAGATCCAAAAGAGCCAGAAAAATAGCTCCGAAGTCTGGTTATTCTACAACACGAAGACAGTGCTCCACCAAATCTTTTTGCTTCATCCCGACATCGCTCCGAAGGGCAAAGTACCCGTTTTTCGCTTCGCGATGTTATAATCCCCATTACGCTGCTCACCGAATCCGGGCCAGATGACGCTGCCCGGACGCTCTGAAGCGAATTACTGACGAGGTATCCGTTCTATGGATGAAGAAAAAGATATTGTCCTGGCAGAGCTGGACAACCAGGAATTGTTCGAATTAATGCAGGATGATCTGTATGATGGTTACGCTGATGAGATCATGGAGGAAGTGCACGAGGCCCTGGGCCGCGGCGTCACGCCCTACGACATCCTTAACCAGGGGCTGGTGGCAGGAATGGATATTGTGGGGGTGGATTTTCGCGATGGCATTCTGTTTGTGCCCGAGGTGCTGATGGCCGCCAAGGCGATGAAGGCGGGCATGTCAATCCTGCGCCCGCTGCTGGTGGAGACCGGCGCTCCCAAGCTGGGCACTGCCATCATTGGCACGGTCAAGGGTGACATCCACGATATCGGCCAGAATCTGGTGGGCATGATGTGGGAGGGCGCGGGCCTGGAAGTCCACAATATCGGCACCAACAACTCGGTCGAAGACTACTTGCAGGCCATGGAGACCTATAACGCCGACATCCTGGGAATGAGCGCCCTGCTTACGACGACCATGCCCTACATGAAGGTGGTCATCGACACATTGAAAGAAACAGGAAAGCGAAACGATGTCATTGTGCTGGTGGGAGGCGCGCCCTTGAGTTCCGCCTTTGCAGAGGATATCGAAGCGGACGCCTATTGTGAAGACGCCACCGACGCGGTGGAGGCGGCCAAAAAATTCCTGGCGCTGCGCAGGGGGATCAGCTAAAGGCCAGGTTGTCTGATTGTTGGACATCATAACAACCAACAGTCCTCGAAGTTTGTCCAAACAAGGTGATCTGATCTATGCTTAGCCGACTTCAAAATTTTTGTTTCCCTTTTCACTGACCGGCTGAAGTCAGGCGTCTCAGGCTCAATGATGATCCCCTGAAATCATGAACCCATTTCTTTGTTCTTCCCCCCCCTGCGCTCCGATTGAATCCAAAACGGCCCCGCTGCAACGAATTATCGTTGTACGGGCTGTTTTTTTATAAGATAACCAACCTAAATTGATAACATTCAACAAAATCAAGGAGACCCCATTATGCCTCGCAAACTCACAGACCTCAAACGCCCGGTGCCCAGTGACCTGGACATCGCTCAATCCATCGAGCCCCTGCCCATTACGCAGATTGCGGAAGAGGCGGGCATTCTTCGGGAAGAGCTGATTCAGTATGGCAACACCAAAGCCAAGGTGAAACTGGAAGTGCGGGATCGCCTGGCCGACCAGCCCAACGGCAAATACATCCTGGTGACAGCCATCACCCCCACGCCCCTGGGCGAGGGCAAGAGCACGACCACCGTGGGCCTGGCGCAGGCTTTGGGCGCGCATCTTGGCAAGGTGGCCTTCGCCAACGTGCGTCAGCCCAGCCAGGGCCCGACCTTCGGCATCAAGGGCGGCGCGGCCGGCGGCGGTTACAGCCAGATCATTCCCATGGAGGATTTCAACCTGCATCTCACGGGCGACATCCACGCCATCACTGCGGCCAATAACCTGCTGGCCGCGGCCATCGACACCCGCATGCACCATGAATCCTACCAGTCGGATGAATCCCTGTTCAATCGTCTGTGCCCACCCGCCAAAGACGGCAGCCGCAAATTCTCGCCGGTGATGCTGCGCCGCCTGAAGAAGCTGGGCATCGACAAGACCGATCCCAACGAGCTGACCGAGGAAGAGCGCAGCCGGTTCGTGCGTCTGGATATCGACCCCGACACGATCACCTGGCGGCGGGTGGTGGACACCAATGACCGCTATCTGCGCAAGATCATGATCGGTCTCGGGCCCAAGGAGAAATTCCAGCGGGAAACCGGTTTCGATATCACCGTGGCCAGTGAGATCATGGCGATTCTGGCCCTGACCACTTCGCTGGCCGACATGCGCGATCGCCTGGGCAAGATGGTGGTGGCCATGAGCCGCAGCGGCGAGCCTATCACCGCGGATGATTTGGGCGTGGGCGGCGCGCTGACGGTGCTGATGAAGGATGCCATCGCCCCGAACCTGATGCAGACGCTGGAAGGCACGCCCGCTTTTGTGCACGCCGGGCCTTTCGCCAATATCGCCCATGGCAACTCCTCCATCGTGGCCGATCAGATCGCTCTGAAACTGGCAGGACCCGATGGCTATGTGGTGACCGAAGCGGGCTTTGGCGCGGACATCGGCATGGAGAAGTTCTTCGACATCAAGTGCCGTTACAGCGGCCTGGCGCCCGACGCGGTGGTGTTGGTCGCCACCATCCGGGCGCTGAAAATGCACGGCGGCGGCCCCAGGGTTGTGGCTGGTCGCCCGCTGGACCCCGCTTACACCGAGGAAAATCTGGAGCTGGTGGAAAAAGGCGCAGAGAATCTGAAAGTGCACATCAAGAACGCCCTCAAATATGGCGTGCCCGTGGTGGTGGCGGTCAATCGTTTTACCACGGACACCGATGCCGAGGTCGAGCTGGTGCGCAAGATCGCCAAAGAAGCGGGCGCTGAAAATGCAGTCATGTCCAATCATTGGGCTGATGGCGGCGCGGGCGCTGTGGAACTGGGCAAGGCCGTGATCGCCGCAGCCGAAAAGCCCAGCAACTTCAAGTTCCTCTACGATCTGGATCTGCCCATCAAGACCAAGATCGAGACCATCGCCAAGGAGATTTACGGCGCTGGCAGCGTCACCTACACCGAGCTGGCCGAGAAGCAGATTCAGAGCTACACCGAAAATGGCTTCGAC
>WGCR01000174.1 GCA_015493675.1 Anaerolineae bacterium | reverse complement strand
GTCCACGCCTACGCCTGTTCCCGCCACGCCCGAGCCCACCGAGACGCCCACGCCCGAGCCCACCCCTATTACGCACATATTGCAGGCGGGCGACACCCTCATCGGGCTGGCCCGCAAATATGGCGTCACAGTGCAGGCGATTCAGGAAGCCAACGGCATCACCAATCCGCGCGGGCTGCTGGTGGGGCAACAGATCATCATCCCCACCGATCCTGAGGCCCGTCTGAATGCAGGCACGCCTACGCCCGAACCCACGCCCGCCCCAATGGTCATCAGCCCTCTCACCTTTTGGGAGCAGCCTGATGCGCTGTGGGTGCTGGGGCAGGTCACCCTGGAAGAGACCGAGGCTGTGGAAGATGTGGTCATTCAGATTGATTTACTGGATGCTGACGGTCAGATCGTCGCCAGCGCTCAGACCCCTGTACAGCAATCGATGCTACTCCCTGCTGAAAGCGCCGGGTTCGGTCTGCAATTCAGGCCGCACCCAGCGCCATTTGTCAGTTATCATAGCCGTATCATCAGCGCCCGACCAGCGCATGTCTCCTTCTATCATCGCGATTTGGCCATCAAGAATGTTTTGGCTCAGGATATTGGCAAGTCCGGCGCGTCGCTCTCGGGCGAGGTGATCAACCGGGGCGCTGACACAGCCACCGCCGTGCATGTTTCCGTCATCCTCTACGACGATGCAGGACGAGTGACTGCTGTCAGACGGGTGATGGCGGATCCGCCCGAATTGCAGCCCGGAGAGACCGGATTCTTCTCCGCCGAACTTCTTCCCGTTCATCTGCCCGTCACCGATTATCATCTCCTGGCCGAAGGCCAGCGAGAGATGTCTCCTCATGAATAATTCCGAACAACCAACCGTTGCCAAACCCTTGGGCTGGGATTTTTCCCAGCGCCTTCTGCGTTTTCTCTTCGCCCTTTTGTTCCGGATGGATGTGCGGGGAATCGAGCATCTACCTGAACGGGGGCCGGCCATCATTGCCCCCAATCACGTTAGCTGGTTCGATGTCATTTTCATGGCCGGATACAACAAAGTCCCTCCTGTCACCTTCGCAGCCAAAAAATGGGACAAGACGCCGGGCGTCAATTTGCTTTTCCGCCATTTCGGGCAGGCCATCTTTGTCAACCGCGGCGCGCCCGATAAACAGGCGCTCATGGCGGCCATGGCGGCGCTGCAGGCGGGCCGAGTATTGGGCGTTGCTCCCGAGGGCACGCGCTCGCATGACGGCATCCTGCGCAGAGGCCATGATGGGGCGGCCTGGTTGGCCAGCCGCACCGACGCCCTGATCATTCCCGTGGCAATATGGGGACACGAAGATGTGATCCGGGGGCACTGGCTGCGATTACGACGGCCTCACATCCACTTTCATGTAGGCGAGCCTTTTCGTTTGCCTCCCGAAGCCAGAAAGACCAGGAGCCGGGATTTGAAGCCCTATACCGAGATGATCATGCACCGAATTGCTGCCATGCTGCCGCCCGAACGCCGAGGAATCTATGGCTGAGAAGCCTCTCGTCGAACGGATTTGTCCTTATCTGCGCGGGCGACATGATGCGTCACCATCTCTGACGCCCGGGTCTGATAACCTCTGCTTGCTGGCCTCCTCCATCCATCTGCCCCGCTCCCAGCAGGCGCGTTATTGCCTGGGCGGGCGCTTCGAGCAATGCCCGCGCTATCAACGACAAAAAAATCGTCCTGTCCCGCGCTATGTGCGCGGCGCCCAACCTCTCGATATCCGCGCCAGTACGCCTACCATTTCCCGACGCACACTGCCATGGCGACATCCCTGGGTGTTGCCCGCCCTGAAATGGCTGATTGTCATTGCGCTGATAACCCTGTTCATCTTCCTCTGGCGCTGGCGCATGAACAATACGCGTCCTTTTGTTGTCGAGCGCGATCCGGTTCCCACGCCTATCACTGCGCCCGCTCAAGAGACGGCTCCCCAGTATCTGCGTCCCACCGCAGGCCCGCCTCCGTGGTGATCCATTTCACCCGGTCATTCTTTGAATTTCGTTCATCAAGCGCAGCCATTGGGGGATAGTCAGTTCCTGGGCCCGCTGCCTGGGGCTCAGATCAGCAGCCCGAATGGCCGCTTCGGTGACGGTGGTGGAGAGGTGCAGCCCCGCGGCCAGACTATTGCGCAGCGTCTTGCGTTTTTGTCCAAAACCGGCCCGCACCACGCGGAAGAACGCCTCTCGTTGTTCGGGGGAAATCAACGGCTGTGGCAGGATATCCAGCCGCAACACCGCAGAATGCACTTTGGGCGGTGGCGTAAAAGCGCCCGAAGGCAGTTTGCGCACGATCCGCGGACGGGCGTAAGCCTGCACCGACACCGCCAACAGGCTCATTTGCGGAGGCTGAGCGACGAGACGCCGGGCGACATCGAGCTGGATGGTAAACACCATGCGCCGGGGAGGCAGGTCGGCCTCCAGAAAATGCCGTAGCAGGGGGGATGTGATGTAATAAGGGATATTGCCCAGAGCATAGTAAGGAGCAACGCCGCCGGTTTGCTCCAGCGCCTGCATAGGCGAAAGCTTCAGCGCATCGGCATGGATGATATGAACCTGCGGCCACGCCTCATACAGCTCGGCCAGCAATGGCGCCAGCCTGTTATCTAGCTCAATGGCGATCAGACGTCCAGCTACGGGCGCCAGCGCCGCAGTCAGCGCACCGGGGCCGGGCCCCACCTCGATGACCACCGCGTCGGGAGGCAACTCCGCCGCAGCCACGATGTCCGCCAGGATGCCGGGATCGGTGAGATAGTGCTGGCCCAGACCTTTGCGCGGGCGCAGGCCCAGTTCATGCAATCGGGGCAACAGAGTTTGCGGGTGAGGAGGCATAGAAGAAGTATCGTAGAATGGAAGACGATCCGTCGGTCAGCGTGCAACGGAGCGACAACGCGTATTGCGTCGCTGCTCCGTAAATAGAACGCAGATGACACAGAAAAAGCTGATCTTCGCAGATAAAAAAGATAAAATCAAAACGATCTGCGAAAATCTGTGTGCATCAGATGTGTCTGCGTTCTATTTTCATTCCTCATCGGCATGCAGCCGCTCATGGCGTCTGCTCCGCAGAAACAAGGGCAGTACGCCGGATCAGGAGCCTTTGGTGTTGATTTTGAGCAGAGAATAAAT
>WGCR01000173.1 GCA_015493675.1 Anaerolineae bacterium | reverse complement strand
TGCTGGCATTTGCCCTGCTGCCCGGCGTCGCTCATGCTGGCGGCGGTAATGGTGATACAGACACTTCTGCCGGAGCGGAGGCCTGCACCACCGACACCACATTCTATCTGGTTTTGAACCCCAACGAAACCAAGACCATTCCCGTAAATGCTTTCTGTATGAATCGCGGCAAGCCATTCCCCGGCAATGAAATGGCATTTTCTGAAGCTGCGCCGGCCGATGTGCAGGCTGCCATCCGCTACAGCGTGGAGCAGGGCTATAATCAACAAATGCCAGAACTCTGGAGTGTTCAACTGGCAGTCTGGAACCTGCTGGACAATCAACACCCAGATGACGCCGGGCATAAACTGGCAGATGAAATCATCGCCTATGCCAAAGAACATGCCAACGATAAGCCCGAATGCGTTGTCAGTGAATCAATCGCATTATCTGATGCGGCCAAGGCGGGATTGGTGGAAGCCACCATGGATGATTTCAAAGACGTGTCGCCCAAAGGCTATGATTTTTACGGTGAAGGGACGCTTACCGTCAAAAATCTGACAGATCAAGTTCAGGTGCTGAATATCCCGTATGGCACGCGTTTCGATGACGTCAATCAGGAAGGCGTGCAAGGCATGGCGGTCTTCCCGGGCGCAACAGCCACGCCCGATCAGCCTCCCAAACCGGCATTGCCCGAGACAGGCGGTCTGTTGCCAGCCGAGGCGATTATCATCCTGGCGGTCATGCTGTCAGGGGCGGCTCTTTTTGTCATGGGAAAACGCGTTCTGAATCGTTAGTGGCAAATTTTTCTGCGCAGGCAATCCTACCTCCGTCTCAGCGACCCTGCAAATGATTGGTAACAGATTCCGCCGTTTTTTGCCGTTTCGCCAGATATCGGGCCGGCGCCAGGCGCTCATACTGGCGCTGGCCTTCCTCCTGCTGCTGGAAATCCAGGCGGCCATCGGCGCAAGCGTTAGTCTCGCCGATGGCAATCCCCCCGATGTCTGGGTTCCTGATGGCGCGCCCATACGCATCGTTATCCCGAAAATCAATGTGGATTCCCCCATCACACCGGTAGGGTTGGTCAAGAAGAAACGACGATACGAATGGGCAACTGTAAAAAAGGGCGTCGCCTGGCATAATCTGTCAGCCATACCGGGGCAAACGGGCAATATGACGCTTTCCGGGCATAATGGATCGCGGGGCAACAAGGTCTTTCGCAAATTACACAAACTGCATGTGGGCGACACTCTTCTCATTTTTTCGAAAGACCATGTTTTTGAATATGTCATCACAGATCGAATCATCACCAGGGAGCTTTTTCAGAGCAAGAAGAAAAAGGCCCGCAACGCCCGCTGGATTGGTGATTTCCCCGATGAACGCGTGACCCTGATCACCTGTTATCCCTGGTGGACCAACACGCATCGGCTGATTCTGGTCGCTCACCCCGTCAATGCCGTTGATGTAAACGAGGAAAAGACATACAACACTTTTCTCATATGGTGAGAACGGACAGGGACAGGCAATCCCAAAAATGACGAAGGCGGGGAAGATGGACGGCGCTGGCGTGGAAAATAGCTTTCGATGGCAGATTATCCTATAATGCCGTTATTCCCCTGGCGTTCCACCTGTTTCATCCCACCACCGGCGCACGGTGAAGGCGATCCCGTCCTCAGCGCCGGACAGGCCGCTTCAAGTCCATCCTGAAGGAGGAACGCGCCCAGAGTGTGAGTGAGAAATCAGCTTCCGCGCAGACTGGGTTCAGACACATCATGGCATCAAAAAGACAGACGCTTATCGCAGCACTGCTGATTTTTGGGATTGGGGTGGCAGGCTATTTTCTCGCGCCCGCCGCGATGGCTGCGCCGGTCACGATTCGCCATCTGCAAGTCGCCACGCCGACGCCCCCGCTTCAACTCCTGTGGAACGTCAGCAATTCCGGGCCCGCGGCCCAAACCCACCCCGACATCTCCTATGATTCCCTGCGAGATCAAACGCTGCTGGTCTGGGAAGATGGACGCAACGATCCCCGGGGCGTGGTGGATGCTTACGGATTCGACTACAACGACGATATCTTCGCCCGGCGCTACAATGCCATGGGAATCCCCGTCGGCGACGCCTTTGCTGTCGCCAGCGATGGAGAATACCCGCCCGGCTCCAGCCGATATGATAACGAGCAGCGTCCCGCCACGCTTTACGATCCCGCGACAGATACGCACATCATCACCTGGCAGACGATCCCAGATCCGGTGCTGGAAGCGGGTGATCTGCACACAACCACCTGCTACGACGTCGATTTGCGCACATTCGCCCCCGCCACTGACACGCTGACAAACAGCATCGCAGATCTGGCATGGTACACGCCCCCCGACGATCTCATCAGTCCCTGGGGGGTTTTCTACGACTGGAGCTGCCAGCAGGAGCCCGCCATTACCTTGCTGGGGCCAGACAACCCCCTGGTGGTCTGGCATGATCATCGCGAGCGTTATGAGCTGGTGGATGGCGTTATGAAAGGCAAGGACATCTACGGACAAATCGTGGATCATGGCATCCGTCAAGAAGAAAACGCCATTCTGATCTCTCGGGCTGAAAAAAACGTGGTCAAACGCCTGCCCAACTACCAGGAAAAGCCCGACATTGCCGGGCAGAGATCGCACTGGCTGGCTGTGTGGGAAGATGAGCGGCACAGCGTTACCAGCGACAGCCACGGCTTCCGCGAAATTTATGGCCGCGTCATCTATGATGAAAAC
>WGCR01000172.1 GCA_015493675.1 Anaerolineae bacterium | reverse complement strand
GTTTAGAATCTGGGAACATTATACGAGACATTCCGCAGTTTTGCATCCTCACTTATCAGGAGTCGTGCGACGCCGACGCATCGACGGAGAAAACGACATGACGACAAAATTCGAAACCCGTCCGCTGGATGACGCCGCTCGCGCAGCCGCGTCGGGCCAGTTTGTCCAACTTTCCGATGGCATGACCCACTACGAGCTGGCCGGGCCCGAAGATGGCCCGCCGGTCGCGCTGGTGCACGGGTTTTCCGTCCCCAGCTACATCTGGGATCCGACCTTTGCGGCTCTGGCGGCAGCGGGGATGCGAGTGCTGCGCTATGATCTGTTTGGCCGCGGCTTCTCCGACCGGCCCGAGCTCCGCTACGACCGGGAGCTTTTTGATCGCCAACTGGCCGAGCTGTTGGATGCCCTGGATTTTCCCCGTCCGACGGGCCTGGTCGGACTTTCCATGGGAGGCCCCATCGTCGCTGTCTACACCCAGCGGCGGCCGGAACAAGTGAGTCGTCTGGCTCTGCTGGACCCGGCGGGCCTGGCTCTACCGGAGTCGCTGCCCGCCCGGCTGGTGAAACTCCCCCTGATCGGCGACTGGATTATGGATGCGGTGGGGGATAAAGTGCTGCTGGGAAATCTCAAAAAAGACATCAAAGACCCCTCTCAGGCCGAATCGTACATCGAGCGCTTCAAACAGCAGATGGCATTTTCGGGCTTCAAACGGGCGCTGCTTTCCACCATGCGTTCGGGCGTCCTCACTCATGCTGCGGACGCCTACGCGGCGGTGGGCAAGCTGCCGATTCCCGTTTTGTTGATCTGGGGCGAAGAGGATGAGGTGGTCCCCTATCATCTCAGCGAGACCCTGCGTCAACTGATTCCCCAGGCCCGGTTTCATGCCATCTCCAATGCCGGGCATGTCCCCAGCCTGGAGCGGCCAGCGGTGGTGAATCCTCTTCTCATCTCGTTTTTTGGCATGAATCCAGACGTCAGGTGACAGTCATTTTCTGTCGAATGTGAGGTGAGGATCACCTGGCGTTCAATTGCGCCGCCAGCGCTTCGGGCGTGGTGACGGGCAGATTGCAAACGAAGTTGCGGCAGACATAAGCTGTGGCCCGACCATCGAGGGCGACGCGATCCGCCAACAGGGGGATTTTCGCCTCCAATTCGAGGGCCGCGTCAGGGGCGGCGCCCGCGACTACTGTGTCGGGCAGGAAGCGGCGGGCGACCTGACGCTGCATGGCCCGCAGGCCCGCGTCCTCCCGCTCGCCGATGAGTGCGATCTCGCGAGAAGGGCGCAGATAAAAGTCCAGGGCGCAGAGCAAATGCCCGAATCCCATGGGCTGGGCGGGCAGCAGATGGCGCACAAATCGGAAGATGGTTTCGGCCCGCTGCGCCAGTTGGGGACGATCCAGCAGTCGGGCCAGACGCAGGGCGGCTGAGGCGTAGGCGCTGTTGCCGCCGGGCTCGGAGCCGTCGTGAAAATCTTTGCGCCGCACGATGAGCTGTGGGTGATCGTCCGCCGTGTGAAATGCCGCGCCTTTCGCCTCATCCCAGAAATGCTGATGGATGATCTCCAACAATCGTTCCGCCTCTTGCAGCCAGCGGGCCTCGAATGTGCTCTGATAGAGAAAAACAAGACCCTCGGCGACGTCGGCGTAGTCTTCGAGATATGCACTGAGCTGGGCGCGGCCATCCTTCCATGATCGATAGAGGCGTCCCCGGTCATCCGTCATCGCCGTCAGGAGGAATTCGGCATTGCGGCGGGCGGCGGCGGTGTAATCCGGGCGATCCAGCGCAGCGCCGGCTTCGGCAAAGGCCCGCATCATCAACCCATTCCATGCAGCCAGGATTTTTTCATCCCGCGCGGGTTTGATGCGCTGCTCCCGGGCCAGAAAGAGCCGCTCCCGGGCGTGAGCCAGCACATCGCGCAAGGCGTTGATGTACTCGGGGCGGGCGTCGGGCCGCTGAGCCAGGGCGTCCAGGTCTTCGCGCACGTGCAAGATATTTTTGCCCTCGAAGTTGCCCTGCTCTGAGACATCGTAATAGCGATTGAAAAGCTCCGCCTCGGCCTCGCCCAGCACGGCGACGACTTCGTCGGGCATCCACAGGAAGAACTTGCCCTCCTCCCCCTCGCTGTCTGCATCCTGGGTGCTGAAGAATCCCCCGGCAGGGTGCGTCATCTCCCGCAGCACATAATCCAGGGTTTCTTCCACAATGCGGCGATAGAAGGCCTTGCCCGTGATCTGCCATGCGTAAAGATAGACGCGGGCCAGCAGGGCGTTGTCATAGAGCATTTTTTCGAAATGAGGCGCCAGCCAGTGCTCATCGGTGCTGTAGCGATGAAAGCCGCCGCCCAACTGGTCATAGATGCCGCCGTTGGCCATCTTGCGCAGCGAATGTTCGACCATGGCCAACGGCGCCGGATCGCCGGTGCGGGCATATTGGCGCAGCAGGAATTCGAGGATCATGGCCTGAGGGAATTTGGGGCGGCTGCCGAATCCCCCCTCGTAGTCATCGTACAGGCCGATGATGCTATCGAATGCGCCATCCAGGATATCTGTCGTCAGATCGCCTGGCTGGACTGTGAGTTCGGCGCTGTAAGCCAATCGCTGGCGCATGGCCGCCGCGCTGCGCTGCACCTGGTCTCGCTGCTCTGTCCAACTGCGAATGATGCTTTGCAGCACGCGCCGGAAAGAGGGAATGCCATAACGCTCCGTGGACGGGAAATAGGTTCCACCGTAGAAGGGCTCGCCCGCGGGCGTGAGGAACATGGACATAGGCCAGCCGCCGCTGCCGGACATGGCGGTGAGCGCATCCATGTAAATGGCGTCCACATCAGGCCGCTCCTCCCGATCCACCTTGATGGCGATGAAGTGCTCATTGAGGATGCGGGCGATATCGGGGTCCTCGAAGGATTCATGGGCCATGACATGGCACCAGTGGCAGGCCGCGTAGCCGATGCTGAGGAAGATGGGCTTGTCCTCATCTCGGGCGCGGGCCAGCGCTTCGGGCTCCCATTCCCACCAGTCGACAGGATTGTGGGCGTGTTGCAGCAAATAGGGAGAGGTGGCGTTGATAAGTCGGTTGGGCATGGCTGAGGTTAGAAGCTGTTATGCACTTTGGCCACGTCAAATCGAGAATTCACAGCATCTGCCCGTGGGATTCGCTGCTGATAACGCGGATGCGGCAGATTTCCGCTGATTTTTCGGATTGAAAACGGATTTTTTCTGCGAAAATCCGCTATGATCCGATTTTTCAGCGTCATCCGCGGCGAATCGAAAGGCGAATGATATGAAGATGATTAGGATTTGGCGTGAAGTTCATAACAGGCTCTAGAGAGTTGGTAGGACGCGTGGTTGGTTGGCTGAGGTTATTTTAGCATAGTTGGATGATGCTGTCTGTAAGAAAACAACAAAAAAGCCGCCCTCTCGGACGGCTTCAGGCTCCACCGCCTGGACTCGAACCAGGAACATGCCGGTTAACAGCCGGCTGCTCTGCCAATTGAGCTACGGTGGAATATCGAATTGCAAGGGCTATTGTATTCAGATGGCGGGCGCTTGTCAAATTCAGAAGCTGATCTATCGTCGTCTCGGACGCACAAAGGTGATCTGCCAGGTGAGGAAGATCGTCAGAATCAGCAACAGGCCCAGCAGCCAGGTGATCCAGGAGACTGGCATGGAGGATATTTCACGGGATGTAGGTTCGGCCGGCGCGGGTTTAGCGGCAGGCGCAGCCTCGGGAACGCTGGTTTCTGCGATGGCGGTGCGGGGGCTGGCCTTTTCACGGGCGACGGGCATGGCGTCTTCAGATACCACAGAACGAGGTTGAGCGGATTCGGCGGCGGCAGGTTGCTCTACGGTCAACATCTGCACCTCGGCCGCTTCATTCTGGGCGTCGCTGGCCATGACCGCGGGCGCTTCCGTCGGTTCGATCCCGGCGAGCGTTGGTTTTTCTGCTGGCTGCTCGCGTATTGCCAGCTTGGAAGTGTTTATCGGCGTTGTCTGTAAAGAAAAGACGAGGGAGAAAACAAACATAACGGCAACGACAGCCGTAGCCACGGGCATCAGACGCGGCAGCCAGCGCTCCCAGAAAGTGGGGTGTGTGACGCCTTTGACCCGTTCTCCCGCCGCCAGCACCTGACTCTCGGAAAGCGTGAGAGCCCGCGGAACAACCAGCGCCGGCGCGCCTTTCATCAATGCCACCGTTGTCTGCAATGTCTCCAGCCGATGTTGCAGGGCGGGCTCGGCAGCCAGCGCTGTTTCCACGCGTCGAAGCTCCGCTTCATCAATCTCATGATCAATGTAAGCGGAAAGCAATTCGTCGGAAATAATGGCTGAATGTTTCATGGGCGGATGGATGCAACGCGCTCTCTATGGGGAAAACGATAACGCTCGGGTAAAAGTTCCTGATGTTCCTGCAAAATATCCCGGAGTTTGGCCCGTCCCCGGCTGATACGAGACTTCACCGTGCCCAATGAGATGTTCAACACCTCTGCTGCTTCTTCATATGAAAGACCCTGAATATCCACCAGCGTGATCACCGTGCGATGATCATCACTCAACTGGCCGATGGCCCACTGGATAGCCTGATTCAGCTCCTTGCGTTCGAGATAGCTTTCCGGCCCCTCTCCGGGATCATGAAAACGGGGATTATGGTCTCCCTTTTCCAATTCGTCATCCAGGCTGTTGGTAGGTTTTCTCTTGGAGGCGCGCAGATAATCGTAACAGGTGTTGGTTACGATTCGCAGCATCCAGGGCTTGAACGCGCCGCCATGAAAACTGCCCAGCGCCTTATACGCCTTGATAAAAGCATCCTGTGCGGCGTCTGCGGCCAGATCGGGATCGCCCAATATGCGATAAGCGACATTGTAGGCCAGGCTCTGATATTTCAGAACCAGTTGATTAAAGGCCGGGAGATCGCCATTTTGGGCAGCGGCGATGAGTTGTGACTCGTCCATGAAAACGACAGCGTTGTTGATGTCTTTGCAAAGCGTCTGTTTTTTCTTGAGAAGGGCTTGACGAATGGGCGCTAAGCCAGTATACTTGTTAGTTGCAAAGCCGAAGTGGCGGAATAGGCAGACGCGACGGTCTCAAACACCGTTGAGCATTGGCTCATGTGGGTTCGAGTCCCACCTTCGGCATCTTTTCCATGATTATGATGCTATCTGTTCATTGCACCACATTATAGCACATCCTGGTACAGGAGCCAGAGGGATGCACATTTTCTGAAGACACACTTCGGATATCAGCGCACTTCTCGGCTCCTTTCTTGTCTATCGGCCCTCGCCGTTACTCCCTGCCGGTGGATAACCATCATATCGACGACTTTCGCAATTTCCAGCATATGAAAAAACAAAAAAGAAATGCCTGGCTTATTGCCATTATTGGCGTCATCGCGGGTTTTTTGATGGGGCTGTGGGCTGGCTCCCAGTTCCTGCCCCGTCTGCACCCCACCCAACTCAGCGATCTTTCCGGAGAACAGCAGGATCAGTATGTTGGCCTGGTGGCTTTGGGATATGACTCGACGGGCGATTTCGATAACGCTGTCGAACAGCTCAACCGCCTCAATGCGCCCAATCTGGAGTTATTGGTTTCGGGCGTCTTGGAACGCGCCGCCCGCCAGGGACAGACCCCCCAACAATTGTCAGCGCTGGCGCGATTGGCGCTGAAACTGGGCGCTCCGCAGGCAGCGTTGGCGCGTTATTTGCCCACGCCGACGCCGCTGCCTTCGCCAACCGCCACACCGACGATGGTTCCGCCGACGCCGACACCGCCGCCAGCCAGCTCAGCGGCGCCCGTCGCCACGGCAACGCCGCAAGAGGTTGCCGAAGTCGTGCAGCCTACCGCCACCACAGAACCCACTGCCACGCCCGAACCCAAGCCCATGGTCGTCGCCGCCAAAACGATTAATGTACGCGGCGGCCCCGGCACCGCCTATCCGGTTGTGGGTTCCTTGAGTGATGGCGATAACGTTCGCATTGTAGCCAAAAATGCGGCGGGCGACTGGTGGCAGATCCGCTTGCCTAACGAAGTGCTGGGGTGGGTGTATGACGCCATCGTCTCCATCACCGGCGACACCGGGGGCATTCCAGTCGCGGCCAACATCGCGCCGCCTCCGGCTACGGCCACGCCCGCTGCTCCTCCCACACCCACGCAACCGCCCAAGCCGGATGTCGATTTTGTCGTAGCCAGCGTGCGCCTGTGGGGACCACAAGAGAATGGCGGCTATTTTGATGGCCCCTCCCTTCACTGCGGCGAAAAGCGTCAATTACGCGTCAAAGTGGTCGACGCCAATGGACAGCCATTGGACGGTGTGACGGTATTGGGCATCTACAGCCATGTGGAGCAGGTCACCGGCTCCAAAGGCCCGGGCATGGCAGAATGGATTCTGGGCGATGGCGACGGCCTGCGCGTGGTGCGAGCCGCTGACGGCAGCCCGGTTGTCAGTCAAACCGCCGATGGCCTGGTCACTGATCCCCACCGGATTTCTGATGAGGCCTTCATTGCTGCGGGCTTCTGTTCCGATGCCGCCAGTTGTCAGGCATTACGCGATGGCAACGCCTGTCATGGCCACTATTCCTGGGACGTCACATTCCAAAGAACCTATTAATTCGGTTTTTCTCCTTTGGGCGCTTATCGCGCTCTTGTTTTTATGAAGCTTCTTTCATTTTGGAGCTTTTACAGATTTTGGGGTAAGCTTACCCCATTCTCTCCGGGTTCACGTCTCGGAGTATCCTGGTCCAAAAAAGAGTTGAACGCTCTTTTTGGGTCAAAATAAGGAGGTAAAACGCCACGTGATATCTAACCTAGTGAAACGCGCCACGCTCTTTGCCGGTTTGACAGAAGCAGAGCAAGCGATCATCGTCCAGCACATGCGTATGCAGCATTTTGCTGCGCGTGAAGTGATTTATGCAGAGGACGATGCC